>NZ_JBHJQP010000006.1:0-94015 GCF_042262625.1 Streptomyces sp. NPDC056347
CGATCACGATGGCCCGCCGACCTGACGGTCGGCGGGCCATCAACATGCTGGTCACTACCGCTCTTCCTGCCTCCTTGAAGATCCAGTGAGGTGGAAGGAAGAGGGGGACAGTCGAAATCATTCGGACTCATCAGCCTGCCGCAGGATCCGGGGGACAGGTACGTGGCCATACGCGCTGCCGTGGGGGTGGTGCTGACCGCCGCCGAGCGCCTGGCCCGTTCGGTCCCGGACGGACGACGCTCACGCCCAGGTACACCACGCCCAGTCCGGGAAACGGCGACTTCAGTCGCCCGCGACGGCCGCGCCCGGCATCTCGCGTTCATCCAGGTTCGACGACCCGGCGGTGGCGGCCGAGCCGCTGCGAGGACTCGACGCCTCTCCGGGGCCCGCGGAGCGCGGATGCACCCGCCGCCCTCAGCCAGCTGGGCATTCCGCGGATGAGCGGCACCACCCGCCGGAACAGCACCCACAACTCATCCGGCATCAGACGCCCCACCGGATCCGTCATGGACATCTCAACGAGTGATTACGTCACGGCGAACAACGCCTGAACCGGTCGCCCCGGAGAAGACGACGCCAGGCATCGCCCACACAGCTGCCACTACCGAGAACACATCCCAGGGCGCGAATCACCATTGGCGCGATAAGCAATAAATCACCATGAACGCGACACACCAAGATCAGACATTTTCGCTAACTAGTCAACAAAATTGAACATCGATCCCATGTCCGCCGCATCACCAACAAGCCTCACCATTTCCAGTTAATGACTCGATCCTTTCGAGCGGAATCCCGCACCGCCCGGATCTGGGCACCTCTTGACGGAGCACATCCCTTCAGGTGATGATCATGGTCGCAGAAAGCGCTTACCTACTTTTGTCGAATCACCTGGAGTACGTCTTCGGTCATCCCGAGAAGTGTCGGAATGATGGAGTGTCAGCAGGGAAAGGAATAGCCCCTTGCAGCCCACCGGTAATCTCCTGCGCCGAGGGATATCGGTCCTTCTCACATCGGTCCGTTCCGAGCCTCGAGTCTTCACAGCCGCAGCTACTGCGAGTGGCATATACGCGCTCCTCACCGTGGCAACTGCGCGGGTATTGGGAAAAGTGACGGACGATGTAGTCGTGCCCGCGCTCCACAAGGGTTCCGTTCCGGGCGCTCAGCTGACCGAAGCGTGTCTTACGCTCGCAGCTATATCCGTTGTGTCAACGTTTGCTTTTCTCGTCAGACGACTCCTTGGCGGGCAACTACAGTTTCGCCTTCAGGCCACATACCGTCGGCGTGTGGCAAGCCGCTACATAACTGCTCCGTACCCGTGGCTCCAGCGACGTCCGGTAGGCGAAATGCTGGCTGTAGCCAATTCTGACATCGAGGCCGCTTGGCTGCCGATCGCCAGGCTTCCACTATTGTTCAGCGTGGTCGTTCTGCTGGCGGCGTCCACCATTGACATGGTCCTCACCGATCTCGCCTTGGCGGGAGTCGGAATTCTCCTCTTCCCCGCGATTCTTTGGCTGAACCGCACGTACCAAAATCTCTCCGCGCAACATGCGATCACATCACAAAAATACCGCGGGGAAGTAAGTTCCATTGCCCACGAGAGCTTTGATGGATCTCTCGCAGTTAAAGTTCTCAGAATGGAGGACCGAGAAACGGAAAGGTTTCGTGAATCGGTATTCCGGCTGCGCAGTTCCAATATTGCTTTCGGACGCGCTCGATCGTTCTTCGAGCCAGCGTTGGAATTGCTTCCCAACCTCGCTGTTCTTGGCGTCATCCTGGTCGGTGCAGTGCGGATCCGGAGCGGCCATATTGCCGCCGGTGACGTCGTACATATCGCTTACCTTGTCACAGTGATCACCTTCCCTTTGCGGATTATCGGGAACGTCTTCAAGGACCTTCCGCGATCCGTCGCCGGGTTCGATCGCGTTCAAGAAATTCTTGCTCAAGAATCTCCCTCCGAACCGGATGAACAAATTTCCCGGCACACAGAGGGCACAGGTTCCAGAATGCTCGAGCTGGACTCCGTCTCATTCGTCTACCCCGGAGGCAATTCCAGGGCGGTGGATGGAATCGGGCTGGCGGTCGCCCCCGGAGAGGTCGTCGCGCTCGTGGGACCAACGGGATCCGGAAAGAGCACGGTGGCCCATCTCATGGCCGGCCTCATAAATCCAACGGGCGGAGCTGTGCGGTTGCACGGCACTGATCTGCGCTCCGTGCCCAGAGACGAGGCTTGTGACCGTATCTCTCTGGCAGCGCAGCAGAGCTTCCTCTTCGACGACACGGTGCGAGCAAATATCGCACTGCGGGGAGAGGACGATGATGAGTTGGTATGGCAGGCACTGAGAACAGCCGACGCCGAGAGCTTTGTCCGGGCATTGCCTGATGGCTTGGATACTTCGGTAGGCGAAAGAGGGTCGAGATTTTCCGGAGGGCAGAGGCAGCGTCTCAGTCTCGCTCGTGCGCTGCTCAGGAAACCGGAACTTCTGATTCTTGACGATGCGACATCTGCAGTGGACGCGGAGGCAGAAGAAACGATTCTGCGCAAACTGCAGAATTCCAGCCTCACGTCGGCAGTTCTGGTAGTCAGTTCCCGTCGTTCGGCTATTGATATAGCTGATCGCGTCGCATACATGGCCCATGGGAAAATCTTGGACCAGGCTAGTCCGTCTGAACTGTATCAGCGGTGCTCCCCCTACCGCACTCTCATCGACTCCTACAGCGTTCTCAGAACCCCAGGTTCACAGCAGACGAAAACGCACACAGCAGGTGACCTATGAGTTCCGATATGAGTTCCGACTTTTCCATTGGAGAGGCCGAGGGAAGCGGTCGGTCAATCTTGGCCCGCGGCCTCATGGCGTCACACCATTTCACTGACGGGATCATCGTCACGCTGGCCCTGGGTGCGATCGGGGCGGCCGGAAGGGTCGTCATCCCCATGGCCATCCAGATGGCAACTGATGACGGCATAGAGAGCCCGGGTGGCGTGGATGTGCCTGTCGTCGCCATGTGCGTTGCACTGGCCGGAATAGCAGCCGTCATTGGCGCGCTTAGTTCTGCGGCCATGAATTGGCGTCTTTCCCGGAGAAGCGAGGCGGGTATTGCCGAACTGCGTGTCGAGGCATTCCAGAGAGTCCATCGTTTGTCTCAGCTACGCCTTCAGGGCGATCAGCGCGGGGCTCTTGTTTCACGCGTCACCGCAGACATTGATGCAGTGACAAATTTCCTCCAGGACATGGGTCTGGCGGTGATTATCAGCGTCATGCAGATGCTGTTCGCGATCATCCTCATATCCACCTACTCCTGGGAGCTCGCCGCTCTCGTGCTCGTGGGGTTCGTTCCGCTCTTCGTCCTGGTTCAATCTTTTCAAAAATTGACGAAACAGCGATTCGATGCCGTACGGAAGAGCTTCGGGAGGATGACCTCGGTAATCTCCGAGACTCTCGCCGGCGCAAGCGTGATCCGCGCATACGGCATACAGGGGCCTGCCAGTAATCGGATCGACCACGCGGTGGAGGATTTGAAGCACCGGCAGTGGAAAGGGCAGCTCATAACGACTCGTACGCTTATCGCTGGAGAGTTGATCCCCGGTCTCACGACAGCCGGAATTATCGCGGTGGGTGTGATTCTCGGAACGCACGGGCAAATAACCGTCGGCGCATTGATCTCGGTGCTCTTCCTTATCCCGCTGTTCGTGACGCCGGTGCAGTTGGGAGTGGAGATCATCAACCAGACTCAAGACGCCATCGCCGGCTGGCGGCGCGTGCTGGGCCTTCTCGATACCCCCATCGATGTCACAGGGCCTGAGGTGTCTGCCCGTGACACCCCCCGCAAGGCCGGAGCTCTCGAGTTCCAAGGCGTCAATTTCTGCTACCCGGACGGAACTCCGGCGCTGCGGGACGTCTCGGTGGCCATCGCGGGAGCGAGCAAGGTGGCCGTCGTCGGCCACACCGGATCCGGCAAGAGCACCTTCGGAAGCCTGATCGTTCGGCTCGCGGACCCCAGCTCGGGTGTCGTGACGCTCGACGGCGAGCCGCTGGGCGCCATTCCTCTCCAGGAGCTCCGGCACCGCGTGGCCCTGGTCCCCCAAGACCCGTTCCTGTTCGACAGGACAGTCGCCGAGAACGTGCGCTGCGGAAGCCCCGGGGCGGCGGACGACGACATCCGGGAAGCATTCGCAGAGTTGGGGCTCAGCGACTGGCTCGCGGCCTTGCCGGCCGGGCTGGATACTCCGGTCGGTGAGCAGGGGGCCGGACTCTCTGCGGGAGAGCGCCAGTTGGTGTCACTCGCCCGGGCCCACATCAGTGATCCGGATGTCCTGATCCTGGACGAGGCCACGTCTTCGGTGGACCCTGCGACCGAGGAGCGCATCCAGCACGCCATGACACGACTGGTCGATGGACGTACCGCCCTTCACATCGCCCACCGTCTGTCGAGCGCGGAGAACGCCGATCGCGTCCTCGTCTTCCACTCGGGGCGCATAGTCGAGCAGGGACCGCACGACTCACTGATTCAGCAGGGTGGCATCTACCGGGGTCTGTACGACTCATGGGTCAAGAACACCGCGTAAATGCGCTTTTGTTCTCAAAAATCCTCAATCCATCCGACCATGTGAAGGTCTTCAGCATGCCCTCTCCCACCGAGCGGCCGAGTGTCGCCGTGATCATCCCTGTACGCAACGGCGCGGAATTCATCGATGCGGCGCTCGCTTCCCTCGCCACGCAGACCACACCGCCGAACGAGGTGATCGTTGTCGACGACGCCTCCGAGGACGACACCAACGCCCGGATACTCCGGTGGCAAGGCCTGCTTCCGCTGCGTCTGATCACGTTCACCGAACGGTCCGGGACCTGGCGGGCGCGGGACACGGCCATATCCGAGGCAACTTCGGAGCTGATCATCCAGCTCGACGCGGACGACATCCTGTTGCCGCAGCACGTTGCCGTGATGACCGAGGCGTACCGGCGCACCCCGGGTCTCATCGCCCCGCATCGAATGCTCCTCTCGGGCGACTCGGGGAGCGTCCCGGAAGCCATCGCCGAGCGGCTGCCCGACGCCGGCGAACAGCTCGCCCAGATGCTGATCCTGAGCTTTCTCGGTGTGGGGACGCTTTTCAGCAAGGAGCTCTACGAGACGGTGGGCGGATACCGCCCCTGCAGCTGCGCCGAGGACTGGGACCTGTGGATCAGGATGTCCGCGGCAGGCGCCGTCATCTCCAGGCCTGAACAGGCCACCTACATCTATCGGATGCACCCGGCGAACATCTCGAGCACGGTGCGCCGCAGGGAGACGGATCCCGAGATAATCCAGCGCTTCCTGGACACCTGCGAGGACCCCGCCTACCGGCAGGTCGCCCAGCTCTCCCTGCTGGTGCGCGGTGGCACGAAGCGCCTGATGGATTTCGTACGGAAGGCAGGCCCGGCCGGCGACTCCTTCTGGCACCCCGATCTGGGCACTGTGCACATCAGCGAGGAGAGCGGGAGCACTCCTCAGCTCCTGCAGATCACTTCTCCCGGGGGGCAGGACCCCTTCTTCACCGCGGAGCTGGACAGCCACGGGTACCTGACGCACTGCCGCGTCAACGGTGCCTCGCCGCTGCTGACCAGCTGGCCCGAGTTCGGAGAGCACTTCCGACGCGGCCGCTCGGCGGATGCCCGATGAAGCTGTGGCACGTCAATACGACAGCTCGTGGCGGCGGCGTGGCCGAGATACTCGACGCCCTGTGCAGGTTCCCTCAGCCGGAATCGCAACTGACGCACTGTCGCTTCGTGACCAGTCGGAACACCGATGTGTTCACTGCGACAAAGCGCATCCATCACCGCCTGCACGGGGTGGATCGGGGAGGCCTGCCCGACGAGCGCGAGCACGCTGTCTTCCTCGAGTTCGCCGAACAGAATGCGTTGCGTCTGCTCCCGCACCTCGCCGCGCAGGACACCGTACTGCTGCATGATCCGCAGACACTCCCTCTGGCACCGATCCTTGCGGAGGCAGGGGTGCCCGTGGCGTGGCGCTGCCACATCGGCACGGCTGCCATCAACAACGTCGCCGACGAGACCTGGCAGTACCTCAGCCGCTTCTGGCCCCCGGGCATCACGCTGATCTTCAGCCACCAGTCGCTTGTGCCGGCTCAGGCGGCAGAGCATCGCGTCGAGATCGTCCCTCCTTCCATAGACCCGGCATCAGCGAAGAACGAGCTGATGAGCGCCACCGAGATCGGCGATGTTCTTGCGTCGGTGGGACTGACCGGACCTCGGTCGGCACCGGTGCGGCACGATCACGAACTGGTCTCCGAGGGCCGGTTGGGCTCGGACCCGGTGATTCTGCAGGTGTCGCGCTGGGATCCGCTGAAGGACATGGAAGGGGTGCTGCGGGCCTTCGCCGGCTCCGCGTTGCACCGTTCGGCCCAACTCGTCCTGTGCGGTCCCTCTCCGCAGAGTGTCGCCGATGATCCCGAGGCCAAGACGGTCCTCGAGAATGTCGTCCGGCAGTGGAGCGGTCTTCCCACTGCCATCAGGAGCCGCGCCCACCTGGTGTGCACCGCGCTCGATGACGAAGTGGGCAATGCGCGCGTGGTCAATGCCCTGCAACGACGGGCGGCCGTGGTCGCCCAGCGCTCTGTACAGGAAGGCTTCGGCCTCACGGTGACCGAGGCGATGCTCAAGGCCCGCCCCGTCGTGGCAACCCGTGTCGGGGGGATTCCGAGTCAGATCGCCCACAACGAGACGGGGCTTCTGCTCCGCGGGTCAGCAGGGGACGACGAGTTCTCCGAGGCGGTGGACTGCCTGCTCAACGACACGGCCAGGGCATCCGGGCTCGGCCGGGCAGCCGCAGCCCATGCGGCCCAGCACTTCACCACCAGCCGCGAAGCATCCGATCACCGGCGGATCTTCGCCCCTTCCTTCCACCGAAACGAGGAGCGCATTGACTGACGCCGGCACCCCCCGATCGGGCCGCAGCGGCCCCGTCCTGGTTCTCGGAGCAAGCTCCGGGTTCGGCTTCGCGCTTGCCCAGCGCCTGCACAGCAGCGATACGCCGGTCATCGGCGCCGCTCGTTCGTCGACCCCGCCCGGCACCGCCTTCGACTACCGGCAGGTCGACGTCACCGACGACGGCCAGATGACCCGGCTCGTGGACAGCGTCGTCCAGGAATACGGCATCCCCTACGGAATGGTGTACTGCCCATCGAGTACCGCAGCCGTGGGCCATTCCTGGCAACTCGACATCGAGGATCTGTCCGCGCTGTTCGATGTCACTCTTCTGGGATTCGTCCGCGCAGTGAACCGTTGCCTTCCGCTCATGGCCCAGAACGGTGAGGGCAGCATCGTGCTGGTCGGCTCGCGGGCCGCACGGGTGCCCGTGGAGACCCTCGCCGGCTATGCCTCGGCCAAGGCCGCCGCGGAGCAGTTCGCGCGGTGCCTGGCCCAGGAGGCCGAACCCTTGGGCGTACGTGCCAATGTCATCGGGATCTCGGCCGACACCCCGCTCGCTCGCAGGCATCTCGACCTGCGAGCGGACACGCTCGGTCGCACCGAGGCGTTCCCCGACCTCCCGGCGGTGGAGGACAACCTCGCACTCGCCGAATTCCTGCTCACTCCGCAGGCCCGGTTCGTCACGGGACAGACGATCGAAGCCCGCCAGCCGCTGTGGACCTGACCCCCTTCCAAGGAGCTTTCCATGACGCATCCTCCCGCCGTCCTCACTGCCCCTCGCCCATTCGAAGAACCCGCGCTGACAGGCTCGCCCACCGGTTCCAGTTGGCGTGTCTCCTCGGCTCTTCCGGTCTCCTACAGCGTCCGCACGTGCCAGGACCTGCTCGATCCCGGCAATGACGACCTCGAGCGCGAGGCATTCGGCGGATCTTCACGCCGCCGCCTGGTCATCGTGGAACAGAAGGTCTTCGACCTGTACGGAGCACGGCTGCTGGCCTACCTGGATCACCGGAACCTTGCCGGCCACGTGGTGTCCCTCGCAGCTGATGAGTCGGTGAAGAACCAGCATCTGGCCAACCGGGTCGTCGAGGCCATCGACGGCTTCGGAATCGACCGCAAGCGCGAGCCGATCGTGGTCATCGGCGGTGGTGTCCTGCTCGACGTCGTGGGCTGGGTGGCCGGCTCCTACCGCCGCGGAACCCCCTACATCCGTATTCCGACCACCCTGATCGGGCTGGTGGACGCAGGTGTGGGCATTAAGACCGCCATCAACCACAACGGCCACAAGAACATCATCGGCTCGTACCACCCGCCCGTCAGCGCTCTGCTCGACCCGCAGTTCCTCGCCACCCTGCCCTCCCGGCATGTCAGCAACGGCATGGCGGAGATCGCGAAAATGGGATTGATGTGCGACGTGGCTCTGTGGAAACTCATCGCCGCGCAGCCCGGCGAACTCATACGTACGGGCCTCGGGTCCACGGATCTCTCGATCAGAGCCGACGCTCAGGAGATTCTCAGCCGCGCCATCCACAGCATGCTGGCCGAACTCCAGCCGAACCTGTGGGAGAAGGACCTGCAGCGCCTCGTGGACTTCGGCCACACCTTCTCCCCCGTGCTGGAGATGGCAGTGCTGCCGGAGCTCCTGCACGGCGAGGCCGTCGCTCTCGACATGGCGCTGTGCTGCGCACTGTCCAACCAGCGTGGCCTGCTCGCCGACGGCCCCCTCGAAGAGATCATGTCCACGCTGTCCCGACTGGGCCTGCCGGTGAGCCACCCTGCGACCACCCCGGAACTCCTCGTCCGTGGCCTGGCCCAGGCGACGGCTCACCGGGGCGGGATGCAGCGCATTCCAGTGCCCGTGGAGCCCGGTTCCGCGGAGTTCCTGGAAGACGTGACGAACGACGAGCTCGTCGACGCGCTGACGCGAGTCCGGCGGATCGCGAGGGATCTCTGATGTACATCGTCGAAGGCATCAACGGCACCTGGGCCACGGTGACCGGGGTCCATGGCGCGGCAGGAAAGAGCGGTTGGCGTCAGCTCGTACCGGGACGCCCTCTGCGGGGCCCTTGGGAGGGAGTGGAACTCGCTCGTCTGGCACCCGGTGGAGTCAGCGGGCTGCACCGGCACACGAGGACGAACGAGATCTATCTGGTGATCGGCGGCGAGGGTGAGCTGTCGCTTGACGGCCGTACATGCCCCATGTCTGTCGGCCATATGGCGCTGACGACCCTGTCGAGCACCCACGGCATCCGTAACACCGGACCGGGCGACTTCCACTGGCTCGTGGTCGAGGTGCCGGCAGCAGCCGCTCTCCACCCGGTTACCAATCCGAAGGAATCAACAGACGTGACTTCTCCAACCGCTCGAATGCACCCCGTCGACCTCGCGGCCCTCCAGCACATCGACCTGCGCCCCTTCGACGCGGCTCCGCTCCTCGACGCCCACTACGAGCAGTTGGACGAGGACGCCGTGGTGGACCTGCTGGCGGAGAACTGCGAGATCTTCGGCTACCTCGTCAGTGGTGAAGCCACCATCTCCGACGCCGATGGCAGCCACGCACTCGCAGCGGGTGTCGGCGTCACCCTCACGCTCGGGGAGAAGGCCGAGCTCCGCGCGTCCAGCGAAGCCACTTTCTTCTGGGTTCGCTCCCAAGTCGAAGGCGGAGAGCAGTGATCATCACACCGGCACCCCCGGCGTTCCGGGAGTCGGCAGGAACGCACTGGGCCTCCCTGGCACGCCGGGGAATGCTCTGGTCGGAGGTCCAGGTCATGGACGTCACGGCAGCCGACTCGGGAGAACCGGGTCCCTTCCTCGACCCGGACTGCCTGGAACTCGTCTACTGCAGCCGGGGAAGCGCGACGTTTCGCATCACAGGGGCCTGCGAAGTGACCCTGCTCTCGGGACAGATGATGCTCATCGCTCCCGGGGACGAACCTGCCCGTGCGACAGCTGCGGAAGGTGGCGCCGAACTGCTTCGCATACGGCTCCTCCCCCAGGCCCTCCACGCCCGGATTCCGGCCCGCTGGCCCGGACTCGAGTGGCCTTCACCACCAGTTGCCCTCGGGTCCGGCGAGGCCCCCGCATGAACATCGACGAGATCAATTCCCACAAGGGCGACGGGATCCCGTCGGCTCGCAACGTGGACCACGTCGCCTTCACCGTGCCGGACCTGGAGAGCGCCTGCAGGTTCTTCGTCTCCCATCTGGGTGCCGTCCTGCTCTATGTCGAGGGACCGATCAGCCGGGGAGAGTGGATGCGGGAGCGCTTGAACGTGCATGCCGCCGCCAGCTGCCGGGTGGCCCTCCTCCGGATGGGGCCCACCTTCAACCTCGAACTCTTCGAGTACCACAGTCCCGACCAGAACACCGGCATGCCTCGCAACAGCGACATCGGCGGGCATCATCTGGCGCTTCACGTCGATGACATCGACGCGGCTTTCGCCTACCTCCGGAAGCTGGAGGGGGTGACCTGCCAAGGCGCGCCGGAGCTCATCGAGGAGGGGCCGATCGCGGGAAGCCGATGGCTGTACTTCACCACCCCGTGGGGGCTGCAGATGGAGCTGTGCTCTCCCGCGTCCCGCCTTCCGTACGAGGATGGCGTCGCGGCGCGCCGCTACGGGCCGCATCGCGGATCGTGGTCCGGCGACGGCCTGGACGGACAGCTCCAGGAGCGGGCCGGATGACCCGCCCCGATACCGATGGGCAGCTCGAACTCGGCGTCGCCCTGCCGACCAATCGGAAGCGGCTCACCGGCAGAGAACTGCGACGCATCGTAGGGAGGCTGGAGGACGCCGGCTGCACCTCGCTGTGGGTGAACGACCACCTGGCGGCATTCCCCGTAGGGGCGGAAACCTATCCCTACTCCCCGACTGGCGAGATCACGTGGGATCCGGGCCTGCCGCAGTACGAAGCCCTCACCACCTGTGGCTACCTCGCCTGTGTCAACGATCGAATGAAGATCGGCACATCGGTGCTCGTACTGCCTCAACGGCATCCGGTCGAGGTGTCCAAGGCAGCCGCCTCACTGGCCGACCTCAGCGAGGGAAGATATCGTCTCGGCGTGGGGGCGGGCTGGTCGCGCCGGGAGATGGCACTGCTCGGCTGGGACCCGGCCACGCGCGGTCGGCGCATGGACGAAGAGCTGGACATCATCCGTGCGAGCTGGGGACAGGGACGCCGGGCGGCCCGGTGGGAGCACTACGACATTCCTGACGACGTCATTTACGAGCCCCAGCCCTCGCCCGGGACGGCGCCTCCCGTCCTGGTGGGCGGGATGTCCCCCGCAGCAACCCGGCGAGTGCTGGACTACGGCGACGGTTGGCTGGCAGTCGCCCCCGGCAATGACCCTGCCGCTGTCGCGCGGGCAGGGGCGAAGCTCGCCGAACTGCGCAGCGATGCCCCGCGCCCCCTTCAGGGCGTACTCAAGATCGCGCTCAAGCACCCTGGCGGCCAGGACGTGGCGCAGCTCGTCGAGCGGGCAGCCGACGACGGTTGGGACGAGATCTCGTTCGAATTCGACGACTGGGCGCTCGATGAGACCTGCGCCCTGCTCTCCACGTGCCGCTCCCGAGGAAGGACCGTGTCATGACCTCTCCCGATCCAGCATCGCAACGCACACCCAGATGCCTGGTCATCGGAGCAACGGGTGCTATCGGAGGGGCCGTTGCCCAGCACCTCTGCGCGACAGGCGCCCGCGTGACCGCGACCGGCCGTACGGTGCCCACCATCGCTGCTGCTGATGCCGCTGCTTACCACGGTGTCGAACTCGACGTACGCGACCCGGAGGCCATCACCCGCACGGTGGCGGAGGCCGCAGCCTGGATGGGCGGGTTGGACGCGTTGGTGTATTGCCCGGGTGTTGCTCACGTCGGCGCGCTCGAAGACCTCGCCCCCAGCCAGTGGGACGAGATCTTCGAAGTCAACGTCCGTGGCTTCGGCCTGGCCATCGCCGCGGCACTCCCCCACTGGCGGGCCGGGAAGGGCGGCGTCGCAGTGGCGATCTCCAGTCAGGCCGGGCAGCGGGGACAGTCCCTGATCGGCGCCTACTCGGCCTCCAAGGCGGCGCTGGACGGCATGGTCCGCGCCCTGGCAGTCGAACTGGGGCCGACGGTACGGGTGAATGCGGTGGCTCCGGGGATTGTCGCCAGCGACATGATCGCGGAAGATTTCCGCCGGCAGGCGGACCGTGAATCCTGCTCCGAGAGCGAGATCGAGGCGCGGACGCTCAGGCGCATTCCGGCGGGCCGGTTCCAGGAGCGCAAATCCATCGCCGCCGTGGTCGGCATGCTGGTGAACGGACCGGCGGCGGCAGACATCACCGGACAGATCTTCGCCGTCGACGGAGGGATGACGTCGTGATCGAGACGCTGGGCAGCACGGCCGTGTACGCCAACCCCTGGATGACGGTACTGGAAGACCGCGTCCTGCACGCATCGGGGCACGAAGGGATCTACGGCTACGTCGACAAGCCCGACTTCGCCCTGATCATCCCGCGTTCAGCCACCGGTTTCTGGCTGGTCGAAGAGTTCCGGTACCCCGTTCAGGCGCGCAGATGGGCCTTTCCTCAGGGTTCCTGGCCCTCCGGGACTTCCGGAAACGAAGCCGATCTGGCCCGAGCCGAACTGGTCGAGGAAACCGGCTTGCGAGCCGAACGCCTTCACTGGCTGGGGCGCCTGGACACAGCTCACGGAATGACCAACCAGGGCATGCATGTGTTCGTCGCCGAGGAACTCAGCGGTGGAACACCGCGCCGTGAGGTCACCGAGGCGGACATGCGCCACGAGCACGTCACCGAAGAGCAGCTCACCGAAATGATCAACCAGGGACGTTTCGTCGACAGCGCCAGTCTGGCCGCGTACCTCCTGTATCTGCACTGGCGGGGGAACCGCCGCACCACTTCGGAAGGACCCGAACATGACTGACGTCCGCGGATGGCCCACTCGTGATCTGCGCCGAGCTGCGGTCACGGGGGGAGCCGGCTTCGTCGGCCAGAACCTGATCCGTACGCTCCTGGCCGCTGGGCTGAGCGTCCGCAGCGTCGACAACCGTCCCGCCCCCCCGATGCCGGGCGTCGAGGCGGTCACGGCCGACTTGCAGGACCAGGCCGCGGCCCGCGAGGCTCTGGCGGATGTGGATGTTGTCTTCCACCTGGCGGGCAATCCCAGCGGGACCGTATCCGTGCAGAACCCTCTGCTCGACTTCGCGTCCAACGCAACCGTGGGCATCAACGTGCTGGAAGCCGTCCGCCACCACGCCGGTACGCGGCTGCTCTACCTCTCATCGGCCATGGTCTACGGGCGGCCCGAAACCTCGCCCTGCGAGGAGCACGACCGCTGCCAACCGTTCTATCCGTACGGCGCCAGTAAACTCTCCGTCGAGCACTGGCTCAACTCCTACGTTGCCACCTACAACATCGATGCCAGTTCGGCCCGCGCCTTCGTCGTCTACGGACCCGGTGAAGACCCTCGCCGCGCCGGAGCGGAGGTCGGCCAATTCCTGAGATGGCAGCTCAACGGCATGCAGATCCAGGTCGTCGGTGATCTGGACATCAAGGCCCGTGATTTCGTCCACGTCGACGACCTCTCCCGTGGCCTGCTCGTCGCGGCCCGCGCCGGACAGCCGGGGTCTGTCTACAACGTCGGCTCGGGCACGCGCCACTCGCTGCGTGAACTGATCGCGCTGATCGAGGCAGCCACCGGGACCGCCGCGGACGTCGCCGTGGACCGCAGCGACCTGACGGACAGCTACGCCCTCGTCGCCGACATCACCCGGCTGCGGGAACTGGGCTATGAGCCGCAGGTGTCCCTGGCGGACGGGATCAAGCAGTTGGCCGATGAACTCGGTCCCGCGCCCGCTCCGCCGCAGCTGGCCACGGTCCTGACCGCGGAAGGACGCTGACGTGGGCGTCGCCGCTGCCGCCGACTGGTGGCAGAACGCTGTGATCTACCAAGTGTATCTCCGCAGTTTCCGCGATTCCGACGGCGACGGCATCGGGGACCTACGGGGCGTGCGGAGCCAGCTCGACTATCTGGTCGATCTGGGCGTCGACGCACTGTGGATCACACCGTTCTACACGTCACCCATGGCCGATGGGGGGTACGACGTCGCGGACTACCGTGACGTGGACCCTTCGTACGGGACGCTGGCGGACTTCCAGGAGCTGCTCGCCGACGCACACCAGCGAGGGCTCCGGGTGATCGTCGACGTGGTGCCCAACCACGCCTCCTCCCAGCATCCCTGGTTCGTCGAAGCCCTGGCCGAAAGGCCCGGCGGTGAAGCCCGGGGTCGATTCCATTTCCGCGAGGGCAAGGGCGAACACGGGGAACTGCCCCCGAACAACTGGCCCTCGATCTTCGGAGGGCCGGCCTGGACACGCGTCATCGAGCAGGACGGTCAGCCCGGCCAGTGGTACCTCCACCTCTTCACGCCGCAGCAGCCCGACCTGAACTGGGAAAATCCACAGGTACGTGCGGAGTTCGAGGACATCCTGCGGTTCTGGCTCGACCTCGGGGTGGACGGCTTCCGCATCGATGTCGCGAACGGGATGGCCAAGGCTCCCGGCTACCCGGACCGCGTCGAGGGGTGTCTTCCCGAGGACCGGTCCCTCTATCTGGACCGTGACGACGTCCACGACATCCACCGCGCGTGGCGGCGTGTGCTCGACACCTACGGCGACGACCGCATCGCGGTCGCCGAGGCCTGGGTTCCCACACATCGTCTCGCCCTGTACCTGCGGCCGGACGAACTGCACCAGGCATTCAACTTCCCTTATATCAAGGCAGGTTGGTCCGAACGTGCCATACGCCAGGTCATCGAGGAGTCGCTCGGCGGCCTCGGTGCCTCATCGAGCTGGGTGCTGTCCAACCACGACGAGGTACGGCCGGTGACCCGGTTCGGCGGGGGCGCTTCGGGCCTGCGCCGCGCGCGGGCCGCAGCCCTGCTCATGCTCGCACTGCCGGGCTCCGCCTACATCTACCAAGGTGACGAGCTCGGACTTCCGGAGGTCGTGGACCTTCCGGATGACGCACTGCAGGACCCGAAGTGGGAGCGCTCGGGGCACACCGACAGAGGACGTGACGGTTGCCGCGTCCCCCTTCCCTGGTCCGGGACCACCGCTCCATACGGATTCGGGCCCGCGGGTTCCGCGGCCACCTGGCTCCCGCAGCCGGACGAGTGGGCATCGCTGGGGGCACAGCTCCAGGCCGAAGATCAGGATTCGTCCCTGATCCTGTATCGCAGGGCACTGCAGCTGCGACGCACCCTGAACCGCCACGGCGACGGGTTCGAATGGCTCGACGACAAGGACACACCACCGGGGCAGCTGAGCTTCCGCCGTGGCGGCGGGTTCGTGTGCACCGTCAACTTCGGCCCCCACGACATCACGATGGAACGCCCCGGCGAGCTCC
Organism: Streptomyces sp. NPDC056347; assembly: GCF_042262625.1. Classification (NCBI taxonomy): domain Bacteria; kingdom Bacillati; phylum Actinomycetota; class Actinomycetes; order Kitasatosporales; family Streptomycetaceae; genus Streptomyces; species Streptomyces sp. NPDC056347. Next base: position 15,328 of record NZ_JBHJQP010000006.1, read on the forward strand.
TCCTGGCCAGTGCTCCGCTCCGACTCGGAGACAACCTCTTCGTCCTGCCGGCGGACACCGCGGCGTGGTGGCACGCAGACAACGAGAGTCGGGGGACGGAACAGTGATCCGGAAAGCCGTCATCCCAGTGGCGGGCATCGGCAGCAGAATGCTGCCGCTCACCCGCGCCCTGCCCAAGGAAATGCTCCCGGTCGGAGACCGGCCGGTGATCGAGCACACAGTCCGCGAGCTCGTGGAATGCGGGATCACCGACATCACCATCGTTGTCTCGGGACGCAAGGCTCTGGTGCAGCAGCATTTCGCGCCTGACGAGGATCTCGAAGGCCAGCTGAGAGCGACGGGCAAAGAACAGCTGGCACACGCGATCAGCCGCGTTTCCTCCCTCGCGAACATCTCCTATGTGTATCAGCAGGGCCCGTACGGCAACGGGACGCCCATCCTCAACGCAGCCCGGTATTGGCACAACGAGGCCTTTCTGGTGCTGTGGGCCGACGATGTCTTCGTCTCCGAGACGCCCCGGGCACAGCAGTTGATCGAGGCGTACCAGGCAACGAAGGCGCCCGTGATCGCTCTGACACCGATCGAACCTCAGTCCGCTCCGGACTATGGGGTCCCGGTTCTCGAGAAGCAGACGGGCGAGGGCCGATTCCTCATCTCGGGGCTGGTGGAGAAGCCCGCTGTTCACGAGGCACCCTCGTCGTTCGGAGCCATCGGCGGATACGTACTGACCCCGGGCGTAGTCGATGAGATACGCGGAGCGGTCGAAACATGGTCTCGGCACAGCGAAGGCGAGATCTATCTGACAGATGCCCTTCACCGGCATGCGGCCAAATCCCCTGTCTACGGGCAGGTCATGAATGGCACCTGGTTGGACACGGGCTCAATGCTCAGCTATTTCAAGGCCCAGCTGACTTACATGACGAGCCACCCGACCTACGGAGACGAAGTTCGCGACCTGGCGCTTCGCCTGTGCGCGTCGGAGAGCTGAGAAAGGCACCATGACCAACATAACTGTGATCGGCACCGGGTATCTCGGAGCCACGCACGCCGCCTGCATGGCCGAACTTGGATATGACGTCCTCGGGGTCGACCGGGACGCGCATAAGATCAGCGAACTCTCCCAGGGCTACGCCCCGTTCTACGAACCGGGCTTGAACGAGCTGATCGCCAAGCACACGGCAAGTGGACGACTGCGCTTCAGCACATCCTTCGCGGAAGCGGCCGACTTCGCCGATGTCCACTTCCTCTGCGTGGGTACACCTCAACTCCCGGGAAGCGATGCCGCGGACCTGCGTTATGTCGACAGCGTTGTCGACGAGCTCGTCCCGCTGATCGACGGGCGGGCACTACTGATCGGGAAGTCGACTGTTCCGGTGGGGACGTGCGAACGGCTGGGGGCGCGGATAGCTCGGCTGACGGCCGCCTCGGACGCTCGGATCGAACTCGCCTGGAACCCGGAGTTCCTCCGCGAGGGCAGCGCAATCCAGGACACCCTGGCACCCGATCGCCTTGTCGTGGGGGTGGACAGCGTCACCGCCGAGGAAACGCTCCGAGACCTGTACCGCCCCCTGACCGATTCCGGGATCCCTTTCCTGTCCACGGACTTCGCCACGGCGGAGCTGGTCAAAGTAGCGGCGAACTCCTTCCTGGCAACCAAGATCTCGTTCATCAACGCCATGGCGGAAGTCTGTGAAGTGGCGGGAGCCGATGTCACCCAGCTGGCGCAGGCGCTCTCGCACGACCCACGGATCGGCAGCAGGTTTCTGTCTCCGGGTCTCGGGTTCGGCGGGGGGTGCCTGCCCAAGGACATCCGCGGATTCGTCGCACGTGCGACCGAGTTGGGCGTAGGTGGTTCGGTCGCCTTCCTCAAGGAAGTGGACGCGATCAATCTACGCCGCCGGACCCGTACGGTTGAACTCGCCCGAGAGCTGTGCGGCGGATCGTTCGAGGACAAGCACATCACGATCTGGGGAGCCGCCTTCAAGCCGGACTCGGACGATATCCGGGACTCACCGGCACTGGCCGTGGCCGACGCGATATCGGACTTGGGAGGTCGCATAACGGTGTGCGACCCGCAGGCTACGGAGAACGCCCGTCGGCGGCACCCCGGATTTGCGTTCACCGCAGATCCCCTCGTGGCTACCAAGGGCGCGCACGTCATCCTTCATCTCACCGAATGGGCGATGTTCCAGGACGTCGATCCCGTTATGGCAGCTCGACGTGCCCAGGTCCTGTGCATTCTCGACGCCCGTAACACTCTCGACGCCGCGCGCTGGAGATCAGCCGGCTGGCAGTACACGCGCCTGGGACAGCGGACTTCGAAACCCGCCCCGGCGTTCGTCTGAGCCGCCCGGCGGCACGGGCACAGGTTGCGCACTGGATCACCAACAGAATCAGTGAGCCCGGCTCCGCGGGTTCGGCAAGACGGATATGGCTGATCGACGGCCCGAATGCCTTGATGACTGGGTGCCGGAATGGTCTGGCATTTCATCGCGACGAGGCAGGCCGGCGTCTTCGCCCGGTGCACCGTGCCCTGCTCGCCGAATCGAACGCGGCGGGGCCGGTGCATCGGCCGGGTTCCGTCAGGGGGCGTCAACCCGTCACCGTTGCGTCACGGTCCGCCCGAGGCCGCCGCGACCGGACTCCGCCGACGGCCGCGCCCCCCTGCGGGCCTGTTCGCAGTAGGCCACCGGTCAAGCCCGGACCGGCCAAGGATTGTGCCACGCCCCGGGGCCACAGGATGAGGTTCTCCATCCGATCGAGTGCGGCCGACCGTCCTTCCGTTTCGGTGTGTTCGCTTCTGTCCATGATCCGCCTGGCGCCCCCGACGGGCGTCCTGGTCGTCCAGCCACAGAAGAACGGAGCGGATCGTATGACCACAGAAGGCGGAGAGCCCACCGCGTCGGTCACCGACGCGACCCTCGAAGACATCGCTGCCAACGGCATCTGGCGCGGCGCGAGCCTCGACATCAACCCGTCGGTGCTCGCCGTCGCCCGGGCCCTGCTCGCGGCGCTCCAGGGGACGGCCCCGGCCGCGGCGCTCCCCGAGGAGCTGCGGGAACTGGTCGAGCGGGTCCTGCGGGAGGCCGGAGTCAGCTTCCCCCGCATTCCCGTGACGGAGGAGATCGGTCTCTCCGCGTTCGCCATCAAGCAGAACGCCCCGGAGCGGCGCCCGGTCGTGATCGTGCCGGCCGGGTGGAACCCGTACGGCTGGATGCCGTTCATGGTCGGCTACCTCTCCCTGGCGGCGCGCGGGTACCACGTGCTGGCGTACACGCCCCGCGGGTTCGGCGAGCCGGGCGGGCCGTTCACGTCCGACGGGTTCATCGATGTCGCCGGCCCGAAGGACTGGTCGGACGGTTCGGCCGTGATCGACCACGCGGAAGGGCTGTTCTCGCCGAACGGCGTCGGATTCATGGGCCTGTCCTACGGTTCCGGCATCAGCCAGCTGGTCGCCGCGCACGACAAGAAGAACCGGGTGGCCGCCGTGGCCGCCCTGAGCACCTGGGGCAACCTGGCCACCAGCCTCTACGACAACGGCACCCGGCACGAGAAGGCCGTGGAGCTGCTGATCGGCTTCACCGGAGCCGAGGAGGGCAAGGAGAAGGAGAAGTTCGACGAGGAGACGTGGCGCATCCTCCAGAACTTCCAGAACGGGGAGAACATGGAGGAGGTGGTGAAGTGGGGCACCGAGCGTTCCCCGGAGACCTACGTGGGCATCACCAACGAGCGGTCCATCCCGACCTTCTACTCGAACACCTGGCACGAGAGCCTGTTCCCGGTCGGCGAGGCGATCACGGCCTTCGAGAAGCTCAGCGTTCCCAAGCACCTGAATCTGTGGATCGGTGACCACGGCGCCCCGGAAGGCGTCGGCATGACCGGCATGCCTGGCGGCACACCGTTCTGGAGCTACCTGGCGCCGACGACGGAGGCCTATGCCTGGCTCGACCACCACCTGCTCGGGAAGAGCACCGAGGTACCCGACTGGCCAGTGGTCAACAGCCAGGTGATGTTCACCTACAAGACCAAACCGACCGGGTTCGGCGGTGACCGGATCGTCGAAGCGGCACGGCGCGAACCGCTGAGCTCCTGGTCCGAGGCCACCACCGACACCGAGGCCTGGTACCTGAGCGGCACCGACGGGGGCGGCGGGGCCACCCTGTCCGACAAGCCGTCCGCGGGCTGGAGCCGGGCGTTCACCGCCGGGGACGAGACCACCGCCACCGCCATGGACGACATCATGGAGACCGGGCAGAAAGAGTGGTTCGGCAACCCCAAGGCCTACGACCCGGCCGGCTTCGACCTCGGCCGACTCCTGGTCTGGTCCACCGAGGAGCTGGCGGGCGGCCGCCGCATCCGCGGCGCTGCCAGGCTCCGGCTCGCCGTCCGCGTCGAGGAAGGGGACGCCGCGACCCTGGTCGCCTACCTCTTCGACGTGGGCCCGGACGGCACCGCCCGGATCATCACCCACGAGCCGTTCACCACGGACGTGAGCGCCGGCACCGACCGGACCGTCGACTGGACGCTCCAACCCGCCGCCTACGACCTCGCCGACGGCCACCGCCTCATCCTGGTCGTCAACAGCCGGGACCGGCTCTACGCCTTCACCGGCACGAAGGGCTCCACCACGACCATCACCTCACCGACCGGGCAGGAAGCCGTCCTGGAACTGCCGCTCGGATGACCACCGCCCCGGGGTGACCGGGCGAGTGCCCATTCGGCGAACCCGCCCGGTCACCCCGGGGAACGGCCTCCGCATGTCCGGAGCCCGGCGGCGAACGCCTCTGTGATCCGTTCCACCGGATTCGGCGTCGCCGACCCGGACGGCCTGGAGCCGCGCTCGGAACCGTGCCCGGGAAGGGATCCCGGCCCTGCCGAACCGCGCCCCGGGGCGAGCGGGCAGCGCCCCGACGGCCCGCTCGGGCGACCGCGGTGACGGCGCACCGGTCGAGTCAGCGGTACGCCCTGCCGCGCACGTAGGCGATGACGAGGGTGATCGCGGTGATGGTGCACACCAGCATCCCGATGGACAGAAAGGCGTAGCCTGCCTCGCTGATGCCCGGTTCGGTCCGCACCACGGTCATGCCGGTACCGGCGGAGATCCGGTGTTCCCTGTCCGGGTGATCCACGATGTAGAAGATCATCGCGGGGACCGCAGCCACGCATGCCGCGGCCGCCACCAGCAGCCAGGAGCCCGCCCGGCCGTACCAGGGGATCCGCGGCTTCAGAGCGACGTGCGGGCACCGTGTCAGCAGTACGCGTCCCAGGTCACCGGCGTGTTCGGCGAGTCCGTCGGTCCGCAGCCGGGTGCCGTCGTCGAGGCCGATCTCGATGCGGTAGCCGTTGCCGAGCCGGGTCGCCAGGCCGTTCACGGCATCGCCGTCGACGTGGAGCGAGGTGACGCGGTTCCAGGACCAGCCTCTGGCGCCTCGCCGGGATCCATGGACCAGGCCCTCCTCGTGTGTTTCGAAGTACTCGCCCCGCTCGCCGCGCAGAGCCCGGGCGATCTGGGTCACTGCGATGATCGACGCCCCCAGGGCGAGTCCGAGGAGAAGACCGACCGCCTTGTTGCTGCCGGGCGTTCCCTCGCCGGTCGCGGACAGGCCCCATGCGCCGAGCCGGCCGGACGGGACGGCCACGAGCAGTGCGCAGCCCGCGTTCACCCATCGTCTCCGGTGGTCCACCGGATGCCGGCCGATCACCGGGCCGAGATCGGGAAGCGTGTTCTCCTCCTGCCCGGTCACTGGTCGGGGTCCTGGAGGCGCCGGTCGGTCAGGGCGGCGCCGTTGGCGAGGACGGCGGCCAGCGCCGCGTAGTCCGATCCGGGGCGGCGCAGGGGCATGAAGACCTTGAGGCGGTCGCCTTCGGTGCTGTAGCCGGCCCTGGTGGCGCGGGGCTTCAGGGCCGGAGCGCCGACGTGTCCGGCCAGGCCGCGTACGTCGAGGCGGAGGCCGGTGTCCGGGCCTCCGGACACGAAGGTGATACGGGACCACTCCAGCAGGCCGGGAAAGGGGTTGAGCGTCAGGCCCTCACGGGTGAACGTCAGTGCGCCCCAGCGGAACTCGCCGCCCGCAGCCAGTTCTTCCAGGTGCCGCACCGCGACGGCTCCGGCCACTTCCCGGGAGGCGCGCGCGGTGAACGGCCGGGCGTTGTCGACCGGGCCCCTGGTGGCCAGGCGCCAGAATCCGGATTCCTGGCGGACCTTGACGTAGTCCAGGTCCCTGAGCCGGATCGGGCCGCCCTCGTACGGGCGCAGGACGGTCCTGACCACGTCGTGGGAGTGGCTGAAGTTGATGCGGACGGACACCTTCGCCGACTCGACGGAGGCGATCTCGTCCCAGGTGCGGTGCAGCGTGCGGCGCCCCGGGCGGCGGAACTCGAAGCCGTGCTCGTGCTCGCGGAGCCGGATCCGGGTGTGCCGGACGCAGAGCGCGGCGCACCCGGCGGCAGCCACGGGAACCGCCCACATGGCGAGGCGGAAGGATTCCTCGTCGTAGTGGTCGCCGGCGATGGTGCACATCACGACGAACACGATGACGAGCGGGACGAACATGGTCAGGGGACGTCTGGATATCGCTCCCTGATAGGTCCACACGCGCTCCCCCAGCCGCCCGCGCTGCTCGCCGCCCCCCGTAGCCGCGTCCGCCGTCAACACACACCTCGCATGATCGTCCGATTCCACGCCGTCGAGTGTCGGACCGGCGTGCGTGCGGGGCTACGGGAGAACTACTCAATTGTGCCCGTCGACCGACCGGTCCCGGTCGTCGTACGTCCGTAAAATGGCCGCCCATGAGGGCGGGGGCAGGCGAGTTGACGTCGCTGATCGGGCGGCGTGCGGAGATCTCACGGATCGTGAGGCTGCTGTCCGATGCCCGTCTGGTGACACTCACCGGGGTCGGTGGTGTGGGCAAGACGCGGCTGGCGCTGCGGGTGGCCTCGGACGTGACGAGTTCGTTCCCCGACGGGGTGCATGTCGTCGAGCTGGCCGATCTACGGGATCCCGGGCTGCTCGCGCCGAGTGTCCTGGGAACCCTCGGCGCGACCCGTCCGGGGCGCCCGGGTGCCGGTACGACGGCCGCGCTGGCGGCCCGGCTGCGCGAGCGGCGCGTCCTGCTCGTCCTGGACAACTGCGAGCATCTGGTCGACGCCTGCGCCCGGCTCGCCGACACGCTGCTGCGGGCCGCCCCCGGGCTGCGTGTGCTGGCGACGAGCCGGCAGCCGCTCGGGATCGGGGGCGAGCAGGTCTTTCCGGTGGAGCCGCTGCCCGTGCCGGAGGCGGGTGATGTCGCGGGGGCGGGAATCCGGGTGCGCACTCCCAGCGGCAATCCGGCGGTCGCGCTGTTCGCCGAGCGGGCCTCCGCCGTGCTCCCCGGCTTCACGGTGACGGAGTCCGACGCCGCCGCCGTCGCCGAGCTGGTGCGCCGTCTGGACGGGCTGCCTTTCGCGATCGAGCTGGCCGCGGCGCGTGTCCGGAGCCTGACGCCGCGGGAGATCCTGGAGCGGCTCACGGACCGGTTCGCGCTGCTGACCGGGGGCAGCCGTATCGCCTCCGACCGGCAGCGCACCCTGCGCGCGCTGATCGACTGGAGCCATGAGCTGTGCACGGAGCGCGAGCGCCTGCTGTGGGCGCGCGCCTCCGTGTTCCGGGGCGGTTTCGACCTGCACGGGCTGGAGCGGGTCTGCGCGGACGCCGAGCTGCCGGCGGACGCGCTGCTCGACACTCTCGACGCGCTGGTGGCGAGATCGATCGTCACCTGCCGTCGGGAAGACGGGCGTTCCGTCTATCACATGCTGGAGACGGTACGGGAGTACGGACACGAGCGGCTGGTCGCGTCGGGCTCGCTCGGCGCGCTCCGCGGCCGTCACCGGGACCACTGCGCGGACCTCGCCACGCAGGCCGGGCAGGAGTGGTTCGGGGCCCGGCAGGCCGACTGGTTCAGCCGGCTGCGGCTGGACCATCCGAACCTGCGCGCGGCCCTGGAGTTCTGTCTGGAGCAGCCCGGGCAGGCGCGAGCCGGTCTCGCACTGGCCGTGTCGCCCCGGCACTACTGGCTCACGGCGGGGCTGCTGTCCGAGGGGCGCCGCTGGTTGTCGCTGCTGCTCGCCGCCGACCGGGCAGACGGCGGCCCAGCCACGGAAGAACGGGTCCGGGCGCTGGTCACCGACACGTATCTGGCGATTCTCCAGGGCGCCCCGGACGACGAGGTGGCCGGCGCGCTCGCCGCGTGCGACGAGGCGGCGCGGCTCGGCGGACATCGGCGGGAGCTGGCGTGGGTGTGGCATCACCACGGGATCCTCGCCGTCTGGCGCGAGGACTTCGCGGGCGCCGCAGAGCTGTTCGTACGGGCGTATGCCGAATTCCGTGCGCAGGGGTGTCTCGACGCCGCGCTCGAATGCCGGGTCAAGTTCGCCATCGCGCACGCCTACGGGGGTGATGCCGTGAAGGCCGCCGAGGCGTGCGGCGAGGTCGAGGCCGCCGCGCGGGCGAGGGGCGAGTCGTGGCTGCACGGGATGGCGCTGCTCGCCCGCGCCCTGCTGGCGCGGCGCGCCGACGCGCCCGGGGAAGCGATCGGGCACGCCCGCGCGGCCATCGGTCTGATGCGGCCCTTCGAGGACTGGTGGGACGTGGCCATGTGCGTGGAGGTGATCGCGTGGAGCACGCGGGACGCGCCGCGGCCCGCGGCCCGGCTGCTCGGTGTGCTGCATCTGCTGTGGGGTTCGCTGGGCGGGCGGCTCGGCTCCGCGCCGTTCATGCGCGGGCAGCATCTGAGCTTCGCCGCGAAGGTCCGTGAGGCGTTGCCCGGAGCGGTCTTCGAGCAGGAGTTCCAGCGCGGGGCGCGGGCGACGGTGGACGAGGCGATGGCGTACGTACTGGACGATCCGGCCGGGGCGCCGGGTCTGACGCGGCGGGAGAGCCAGGTCGCGGAACTCGTCGCCGCGGGGCTCACGAACAAGGAGATCGCGGTACGGCTGACCATCGCGCAGCGCACCGCGGAGAACCACGTCGAGCGCATCCTGGGCAAGCTGGGGTTCACCTCGCGTACGCAGCTGGCGGTGTGGATGTACGAGCAGCACGGCGCGCCCGCCAGGAGCTGACGGTGCGCGGCGTCGGCCGTCGGGAACCACGGCCGGCGGGATCGCTCCCGGCCCGGCCCGGTCCGCGGTTCCGCCCTGCGCTCCGGATGGTGACGGCGGAGTCGGCCCGGTCGGCCGTCCGGCGGGGCGTCCAGCCGGACCGGCCCGGTCCGGCGCCGACCTCGCTGACGCACCGCCTGTGCGAGGCGCTGTGATCCAGCCCCGGCCCGGTCGGCGGGCGGGCACCGGGCAGGCGGTGACCGTCTCCGTCACCCGGCCCCTGTCCGGCGGGCCCGTCCGCAGGTGCGGTCCCCGACCGCGCGACCCGCGGGGCACCGGTCGGGGACCGCCGGGTGCGGGCAACGGGCACCCGGCCGGTTCGGCCGGGCCCCAGCACGGACGTTTCGGACCGCGGCGTTCTCAGGACCCGGGAACGGTGATCACTGGACAGTGGGCGCGGTGCAGCAGTCCATGGACGACGGAGCCGAGCCGCATCCCCATGTAGCCGCCCCGTCCCCGGCGCCCGACGACAACGGCCAGGGCGTGCTCGGCGGCCTCCGCCAGCATCTCGACGGGCGACCCGACAAGCACCTCGTGGGTGATCCGGATGTCGGGGTACCGCTCCGACCAGCCCGCCGTGGTCTCCGCCAGCATGCGGCGCTCCGCCTGGAACGACGCCCCGTCCGTGTGCCGGAAGAACACGGGCGGCTGCCAGACCGCGACGGCCCGCAGCCCGCAGCGTCTGAGATCCGCCTCCTCGAAGGCCAGGGCCAGGGCGCAGCGGGACGGCTCGCTGCCGTCGACGCCGACGACGAGGTACGGCGAGTCCTGGGTACTGTGCTCCGAGTCGCCCACGACGACGACGGGGCACCGTGCCTGCGCGGTGACCGGAACGACCAGGGAGCCGGCGCTCAGGAACTCCTCGGTACGGCTGAGGTGCCGTGAACCGAGGACGATCATGGCGGCCTCCTGTGCCAGTCCTGACACGACGGTCGCCGGGGCGCCGTCGAGGAGGTCGGAGCCGATGCTCACATCCGGATGCCGGGCCCGCGCCCGGTCCGTCGCGATGCGCAGCGCCTCCGTTCCGGCGCGTGTCTGCGCCCGGTGCCTGGGAGTGTCGTCGACGAGCTGTGCTTCCCGTAGGGGCGGCACGGCGACGACGAGACGGAGCGGCAGTCGGCGCCGATGGGCCTCGTCCGTTGCCCAGGCCAGGGCGAGCTGCCCGTCGCGGAGAGGGTCGATCCCGACGACGAGGTCTCCGCGTTGTCCGGCTGCGGTCATGGTGTGCTCCCCTCTCGGGTTCCCGTGCCGGTACTCCCCCCGGGGCACGGGGCTACGTCCCAGCCTCGTGGTCCCCGTCCGGGAGGAGGAGAGCCATTGGGGGCACAGATGGGACCGATAGCCCCATTCGGGGTGGTCCGGAGCAGGAGTGGGTCGAGGCCGACCGGGCCCGACGGGGGCCGGTCGGCCCCTCGCAGGGGAAGGGCGGGCGGTGGACGGTGGTGTGGTGGGGGACCGCTGCCGAGGCGCGAACGGGAGGCCCGTGATGAGGCGCATGAAGGTCGGTCGGCTGATGACCGACGACGTGGTCTCCGCTCTGCCGGAGACATCGTTCAGGGAAGTGGCGAAACTCCTCGCCGAGCACGACGTGACCGGTCTGCCCGTCGTGGACGAGGACGATCACGTCGTGGGGGTCGTCTCCGAGAGCGATCTGCTGGCACGCCGGGCGCTCACCACCCGGGAGCTGATGAGCACACCGGCCGTTACGGTGCACGCCGAGGAGGCGGTGCCGGATGCCGCCCGTCTCATGGTGCGGTGCGGTGTGGAACGGCTTCCGGTGGTCGACGAGGAGGAACGGCTGGTGGGTATCGTGACCCGCCGCGATCTGCTCAGCGTCTTCCTCCGCCCCGATGCGGAGATCCGGGACCGTATCCGGGACGAGGTCATCGACGACGTCCCGGATCTCCCCGACGATGCGGTGGACGTGCGGGTTCTGGACGGTGTCGTGACCCTGGTCGGCCATGTCCGCCGGCCCGGCCAGGCCGAGATGATCGTACGTCTCGCCGAACGTGTGGAGGGGGTCGTGGCCGTCAGGGACCGGTTGTCCACCGGCGCCGACGCGGCGCATTCCCCGCCCCGGGCGGTGCACGACGCCCTCGGGTGAACGCCCCCTCCATCGCGGCACGACCCGTTCCGGCCCGTTCCTCACACCCTTTCGGCACGTGGTGACTCACGGGGCGCCGGTTCGTATCCGGGCCCCCTCCCCTGTCACGGCAGCGCACCACCGTCCGCCGGGCGACCCGGTCACCGTACCCGCGTGTACCCGGGCGCCCCGGCAGCCTCCGCAGACGTGTCCCGCAGTGCCCGTCACCGCCGGGCGCCGGGCGCCGGGGCGAACCGAAGGAAACCCGCAGGCCACTGGCGTGCCTCGGCCGTCCGGCCCCGTCCCCGGGCCGGAGACCGCGCAGGGGCCGACCGGCCCCCCGGAACGGCCCTCTCGGACCCGTGTCCCGCCGCCCCGGAGGTGCGAGGGTGGACAGGGGCCGGCACGGGACCGGACCCGCCGAAGGAGACCGCCATGTCCCGCCCGCCGTCCACCGTGGCCGACGTGATGTCCCGGAAGGTCATCGCCGTCCGGCCCGGTGCGGAGTTCAAGGAGATCGTCGCCGCCATGGCCCGGTGGAAGGTGACCGCACTGCCCGTGCTCGAAGGAGAAGGCCGTGTCATAGGCATCGTTTCCGAGGCCGACCTGCTCCTCAAGGAGGAGTTCCGCGATCACCGCCCCGGCCTCGTCGGGCAACTGCGCAGGCCCGGTGCCGCCGCGAAGGCGGGCTCCGAACGGGCCGAAACCCTGATGACCTCACCGGCCGTCACCATCGCCCCCGGTGCCTCGCTCCCGCAGGCCGCGCGGCTGATGGCCGCACATCACGTCAAACGGCTGCCGGTCGTCGACCCGCACGGCATGATCCAGGGCGTCGTGAGCCGGTCCGACCTGCTCAAGGTCTTTCTCCGCCCGGACGAGAGTCTCGCCGACGACATCCGCCGCGATGTCATCGACCGGCTCTTCCCCCTGTCCCACCACCAGGTACACGTACGCGTCGAATCGGGCGTCGTCACTCTGAGCGGCGACGTGAGCGACGGTGCGCTCGCCCCGGTCGCGGAGCGGCTGGCGCGGGCCGTCGAAGGCGTGGTGAACGTACGGTGCGAACTCACCGCGGAAGAAACATAGCCAGGACGCCGTTCCCGAGCGCGCAACCGGCCGACGGCGGGTGCCCAAGGGATCTCCGAGGCCGCCTCCACCGCACTGCCCGGCCGGAGTACCGACGCAGCAGGGTGGAATGCGCAGGATTTCCGCACCCCGGGAGGAGGACCGGCATGCAGTACCGAACAGATTCCGAAGTCATGACGCACGACGTCGCCACCAAGACGCCTTCGGCCCGTTCAAGGACATCGCCCGACTTTTCGCCGACGGCGATGTCTCGCCCTCGACGTGGAGCCGGCGCGCTGAACGCCCGGTGTCCGGCGCCTTCGTACCGCCGGGCCGGGATCACGCCCGGAAGGAGGACCCCATGGCCCCGTCCCCGTACACCGTCAGCGATGTCATGACCCACACGGCCGTGGCTGTCGGACGCGACGCCTCGTACAAGGAGATCGTCGAGCTCATGCAGCAGTGGAAGGTCAGCGCCGTGCCGGTCCTCGAGGGCGAGGGGCGCGTCATCGGGGTCGTGTCGGAGGCCGACCTTCTATGGAAGGAGGAGTTCCGGCAGGACGGCCCGCCGCTTCGCGGTCAGGCGGAGGATGCGTCCAAGGCCGACGCCGTGCTGGCCGCGGACCTGATGTCGAGTCCGGCGGTCACCGTCCATCCCGATGCCACGCTCGCCGAAGCCGCCCGCATCATGGCGCGCAAGCGGGTGAAACGACTGCCCGTCGTGAACGGTCTCGGCATGCTGGAGGGCGTCGTGAGCCGTGGCGACCTGTTGAAGGTGTTCCTGCGGCCGGACAGCGAGATCGGCGAGGAGATCCGGTCCGTCGTGCTCGCCGAGCTGTCGCTCGCCGGCCGGGTGGAGTTCACCGTGCTGGACGGTGTCGTCACTGTTCTGGGGCCGCTCGGGAACCGTTCTCAAGTACCGCTCCTGGCACAGGCGATCCGGGCGGTCGAGGGCGTCGTGGACGTCCGCATGGATCTGGTACCGGAGAATCCGTGATCGTCGCGGTCGTCCATCAGGGATGACAACACACTGTGACCTGGTCGGGGCGGCGTCCGAGTTCGGGGCGCGGTCCGGCCGTCATCCCGGGACGAGGACGGCGGCTCCGTTGACGCGGTCGGCGGAGAGGTCGCTCAGCGCCTGGTCGGCGCGGCTCAGCGGATACGGGCTGACCGTGACCCGCATGCCGATGCGTGCTGCCGTGTCGAGGAAGTCACGGCCGTCCTGCCGGGTGTTGGAAGTGACGCTGCGCAGGTTCCGTTCCTCGAAGAGGTGGCGCCGGTAATCGAGAACGGGGATGTCGGTGAGGTGGATGCCCGCGACGGCGAGCGTGCCCGAACGGTCCAGTGCCTCCAGCGCCACGGGCACCAGGTCACCGACCGGCGCGAAGAGGATCGCCGAATCCAGCGGTTCCGGCGGGCGGTCGTAGGCGCCGCCCGCGGAAGCGGTGCCCAGCTCGAGGGCGAGTTCACGGGCTCGCGCCGAACGGGTGAGCACGTGCACCGTCGCTCCTTCGGCCAGGGCGACCTGCGCCGCCAGGTGGGCCGAGGCACCGAAGCCGTAGATTCCGAGTCGGCCACCGGGCGGCAGGGCGCTGCGGCGCAGGGCGCGGAAGCCGATGATCCCGGCGCACAGCAACGGCGCCAGCAGCACCGCCTCCTGGTCGTCCGGCAACCGGTAGGCGTAGTCGGCCGGTACGACGGCAGTGTCGGCGAAACCACCGTCCGCGTCCCAGCCGGTGTACAGGGAGTCGGGGCACAGGTTCTCGCGGCCCGCCCGGCAGTATCGGCAATGACCGCAGGTGCTGCGCAGCCAGGCCCCACCGGCGCGGTCACCGACCCGGAAGTCCGTGACTGCATCACCGACGGCGGTCACCCGGCCGACGATCTCATGGCCGGGAACGGTCGATGCCCGATGCGGGGGAAGGTCGCCCTCGGCGAGGTGCAGGTCGGTCCGGCACACGCCGCACGCCTCGACCGTGAGCAACAGTTCGCCGGGCCCCGGCCGGGGCATCGCCCGCCGTACCCGCAGCAGCGGGCCGGCTTCGATCGGTCCGGGCTTCCCCACGGCCCACCCGGTCAGCGTCTGCGAATCCGGCGCGCGCACCATGGTGTCAGCCTCGCACCGGCCGACAGCACCGGCAAACGCTCACCTCGGACCGGGCGGCCACGGCGCCACCGGTGCTCACGTAGCAGCGTGACGCGGCGCCCGTACTCGTCCTCGCCGCTCTCTCCACGTGCGAATCGCCCCGCGGTCAGTTCCTCCGCGCGCCGCCCATCCCTGCCGGGGGCCCCGAGTCCAAGAGGGTTCCGGGACCGGCCCGCACGCGGTCCCGGACAGTGTCTGCCGGGCGGCCTGAACGCACCCGCAAGTGGTGCCCCGGACGCGCTTCCTGGTCGTCGGGCCGAAGGACGACCGGACGGTCCGTCGGCTGTCCCGCCGAGCGAGGTGGCCGCTCGGCGGGACAGCCCCGCTCACGCACCATTCCGGCGGCCCGGTGCCCGCGTGCTACGGGGCGAGGGAGAAGTAGTTCTCCTCCTCCTGGGTGAAGTGCAGACGCAGTACGGTGTTCAGGCCGTAGAGGCAGGAGCGCAGGTCGTCGAGTTGCTCCGGAGCCATGCCACCGCCGCTGCGGGCCAGTTGCAGGTGTGTGGCTATGCGGCGGGACAGGCGCTCGATCTCGGTGTGGGCCCGGCTCATGGTCGCGGTGGCCTCGGGTCCGCCCAGGACGGGAGCGAGGGCGGGATAGAGCTGGCTCTCCTCGGCGTGTTCGTGGGGCAGAAGCCGTTCGGTGAGCAGGCGATGGGTCTGCTCGACGGCATCGAGAGCCTCCGGGCCGGTGGTGTCGGAGAGGCGGTCGGCGGCGGTGCGTACGGCGTCGAGGACGTCCTGGAGGTCGTCGTGTTCGGCGGCGAAGCGGCGGATGAGTGCCTCGGCGGCGGGAGTGAGGGCCGGCCGTACGGCCTGATCGACGCGCAGGGCGCGCAGGGCGTTGAGGATGACGGCCACGTCGATGCCTTCCTGCAGCAGCGCGCCGACGGCCGGCGGGAGCAGGCCGACAGCGGCTGCGGCCATGGCGGCCATGGACATCAGCATGCCGCCGAGGGCGCTCTGGACGGCGATGTGCCGGGCGCGCTGGGCGATGGCGACGGCGTCGGCGAGGCGGTCGAGACGGTCGGTGGTCAGGACGATGTCGGCGGCCTCGGAGGAGGCGGTGGCGCCGCGCGCCCCCATGGCGACCCCGACGTCGGCGGCGGCCAGGGCGGGGGCGTCGTTGACGCCGTCGCCGACCATCACGGTGACCGCGTGCTCCCGTTCCGCGTGTACGGCGGCGACCTTGTCGGCCGGGCCGAGTTCTGCGCGTACCTCGTCGAGGCCGAGCACGGCAGCGACTTCGCGGGCGGGGGCGGCGCGGTCACCGGTCAGCATCACCAGCCGCTCGATACCGGCCGTGCGCAGGTGGCGCAGGGTTCGCGGAGCGTCATGGCGCACGGGGTCGCGCAGCAGGACGGCACCGGTCGGCCGCCCGTCGAGGGTGAGCCAGGCGATGGCCGCGCCGTCCAGGAGCGCACGGTTCTCGACCGCCTTGGCCCAGGCGGGAAGCGCCTGCGAGTTTCTGGGGCGGCCGATGGCGACCCGGTGTCCGTCCACGGTGCCCGCGGCGCCCCGGCCGGGCTCCTCGACGACATTCATCGCGGTCGACAGCTCCATCTTGCGCTCCCGGGCGGTGTCGACGATGGCCTGGGCCAGTACGTGTGGTGAGTACTGGTCGACCGAGGCTGCCAGGCGCAGCACTTCCGCGGGCTTCGATCCGGGAGCGGCGACGACATCGAGTACCCGTGGGCGTCCGCCGGTGAGGGTGCCGGTCTTGTCGAGCAGGAGGGTGCGGGCGCGACCGAGGTTCTCCAGTGCGCCGCCGTCGCGGATGACCACGCCGAGGCGGGAGGCCCGGGACAGCCCGGAGACGATGGCGACCGGAGCGGCCAGCAGCAGCGGGCAGGGGGTGGCCACCACCAGGACGGCGACCGCGCGTACCGCGGAGCCGCTGATCAGCCAGGCCAGCCCCGCCACCAGGAGGGTCAGGGGGAGGAACCAGGCGGCGTACCGGTCGGCCAGTCGTACGAGCGGCGCGGACTCGGCCCCGGCCTGCTCGGCCAGCCGCACGATGCCCGCGTAGGTGCTGTCCCGCTCGGTGGCGGTGGCACGCAGTTCGAAGGCCCCGCCCGCGTTGACCACGCCGCTGCGTACGCCTTCGCCGTGGGGGCGCTCGACCTGGAGGGGTTCACCGGTCAGCACCGACTCGTCGAGGACGGCGACGGCGCTTTCCACCCAGCCGTCGACGGGCACCACCTCGCCGGGGCGCACCACGAGCAGGTCGCCGACGGCGGCTTCGCTCAACGGCACCGTGACCACTCCGGTGTCCGTGCGGCGATGCGCCGAGCGCGGCGCGTGTTCGAGCAGGGCGCGAAGGTCGTGGGAGGCCCGCCGCTGGGCGGCGGCCTCCAGGGCGCGGCCGGTGGCGAGCATCAGCGCGATCAGGGCGCCGGCCAGGTACTCGGCCACGGCCAGGGTGCCGCCGAGCGCGAGTACGGCGATGAGATCCACCCCGGCGTGCCCGCGACGGAGAGCCGCGACCACCCACCCGACCGCGGGGGCGAAGGCGGCTGCGGTGCCCAGCGCCCAGAACAGGTTCGCGAGAGCGTGTGCGTCGGCCAGCCAGGCGATGCCTCCCCCGGTCAGTGCCGCTGTGGTCACTGCCAGGAGAACCGGCTCGAGCCATCGGGACACGGCGGTGGCGGTCCGGCGGCGCAATCGTGCCGCGTTGTGATTCATGGCGTACCTCGGTCCTGCGGTGTGGCAGCCGTTGGGCATTGCTCGTCCATCGCATCACGGCATCCGGTCCGGCGCAGGGGCCGTCCGGCCCTGCCCGGGGTCCGGGCGGCGGTGACATGTGCTTCTCGCGGTAGTCGGTCGGCGGCGAGGCGGAAGAGCAGAGGGAAGCGGCCTCCCTGCTCGGCGAGCGCGGGTGGCGGCGAGGGTTCGAACTCTCCGCCCGGCCCCGTCGGCGGACCGGCGGCATGTCCTGAACGGCATCCGTCGCTGTCGGCTGTTCCCATCAGTGGAACGCGGCCTGTGCCGTGACCAGGGCTTGACGACACACCGGACGCCCCCCCTACCCACCGTGTGCGCTCCCCGGCATTCCGTCGACAGTGGCCGAAGCCCTCGTTCCGCGGAAGGCGGGAGAGAGGATCGCGCGAAGAGGCCTGATCGCGGTCGGGGCCGTCGGCCGAGCGGTTCCGGCCCTTCCGGGAGCCGCTGGGGCCGCGGCGGTCCCGAAGGGGAACACGGCGGCCCGAGGTCCGCGTCCACCGGCGAATTCCCAGTCCCCACCCTGGACCCCACGACCATCCCGAGGTACGTCACCGGCGTGGTGACCCCGCCGGTGATGCCCAAGGCCCGTCACTCGCAGCGGCACGGCGTCGACACGTATGTCATCGGCCTCCGGCGGTTCAGCCGACAGGCGCTGCCACCCGCCCTGTCTCCCACCACCGTCCGGGGCTGCGGCTCGCTCGGAGACGACGAAACCTTCCACCGCCCGTCGTTCACCATCGAGGCCGCGGCCGGTCGTCCCGTCCGGGTCACCTGGGTGGATGGCCCTCCCGGGTGGTCCGTCCGCTGCCGGGCCGATTCGGCCCCGCCGCGGATGGGCCGGTCGGTCCCCGGCGGGGGCCGATTCGGCCCATCCCGCCCCCGGCGGGTGGTGTGAAGGTGGAGAGGCTGCCGCCCGCGGAAGAAGGGGTCGGCGATGTCCGAGGCAGAGACCCAGGTGCCGGTATCCGGGCCGAGGCCCGCGCTGCTGCGATTCCTCGGCGGTGTGCGGACCGTCACCGGCAGCAAGTTCCTCGTCGAGAGCGACCACGTCCGGATCCTTCTCGACTGCGGCCTCTTCCAGGGGCTCGCGGACCTGCGTCGGCGCAATTGGGCGAAGCTGCCCTGTGATGCCTCGTCCATTCACGCCGTGATCATCACCCATGCCCACCTGGACCACTGCGGCTACCTTCCCCGGCTGGTCCGCCACGGCTTCCGGGGACCGATCCTGGCCAGCCCCCACACCGTCGGGCTCGCCGGGATCGTGCTCCGGGACAGCGCGCGCCTCCAGATGGAGGCGGCCCGGCACGCCAACGAGCACGGCTGGTCGAAGCACCGGCCCGCGAAGCCCCTCTACGACGATTCCGACGTCGAGACCACCCTCAAGTACTTCGATCCGGTCGCGATCGGCGACGGGATCGAAATCATGAAGGACACGTGGCTCACCCTGCATCACGGCGGGCACATCCTCGGCTCCGCCTGGGTCCATCTGACCCTCGAGGACGGCCACACCCTCGCCGCCAGCGGGGACCTCGGCCGCCCCGGCCATCCCCTCCTGCTGCCTCCGGAGCCGTTCTCGGGCGCGGACGTACTGCTCATGGAATCGACGTACGGCAACCGCACGCACGAGCCCGAAAGAGCGCGGACGGAATTCGCGGCCGTACTTGCCCGTACGTTCGCCCGAGGCGGCACCGCGGTCATTCCCGCTTTCGCGATCGACCGTACCGAGGTCGTCCTCCACGAGCTCGCCGAACTGCGCCGCAGCGGGATCCTGCCGCCATCCGTTCCGGTCTTCGTGGACAGCCCCATGGCCCTGGCCGCGCTCGATGTCTACCGTGAGGCGCTGCGCGCCCGCTCCTCGGAGATCAGGCCCGAGATCCTCGCCCGGGGCGAGGAAGCGATCAGTCCGGCCCCGTTCCTCAGCGCCCGGACCGTCCAGGAGTCCGTGGCCATCAACAGCGTGACCCGGCCCGCGGTCATCGTCTCCTCGGCCGGCATGGCCACCGGCGGCCGGGTGCTGCACCATCTCCACCGCCTTCTGCCCGATCCACGCAATACCGTCGTCGTCGTCGGCTTCGCGGCGGCCGGTACCAGGGCCCGCGACCTCGTCGACGGTGCCCGCACGCTGAAGATGTTCGGCGAGTACGTACCCGTGCGTGCGGAAGTGGCCGACCTCCCGCACTTCTCGGCGCATGCCGACGCCGGCCAGATCATGGGATGGCTGCGCGGCGCCCCCGCGCCGAGCACCACCTATGTCGTGCACGGCGAGGAGTCCTCGTCCGATGCCCTGCGGGACCGGATCGACCGCGAGCTGGGCTGGACAGCAGTCGTACCCAGGCCGGGCGAGGCCGTGCTGGTCCGCTGAGCGGTACGGGACTTCTCGGCCGGTCCCGCGACATCCGGTAGCGGCTCCCCCACGGCGGCGTCGGTCCCGCGCCCTTCGAGAAATCCGTCATGGTGCCCACCCGGTACACCGTCGGCGACGTCATGACACGGAATGCCATCGCGGTCACGCCCGACGCGGCGTTCAGGGAGATCGCCGACACCATGCGGCGGTACGAGGGCCCGTGTCCCGGTCGGTCCGGGCGGGACTGCTTCTCGCTGTTCTCCGACGCCTCGGTCCCGGAGGGCGGAACCAGCGGCAGCGGCGGCAACGACACCCCGGGTGACCGCGGCACTCCGCCCGGAAGCACACCCGCGGACGGCCGGGGATAGCCTGGTGATCGTCTTCCGTGCCCGCCTCTTCCCGTACCAGGATCGGACCACCATGAGCCAGGACTCCCCCGCCCCCGTCGTCGAGCGCGTCGACGCGCGGCACCGCTACACCATCCAGGTCGACGGCGAGCCCGCGGGCTTCACCGTCTACCGCGACCGGGACGGGCAGCGGGTCTTCTACCACACCGAGATCGACGACGCCTTCGCCGGTCGCGGCCTGGCGTCGATCCTCGTGACAGCGGCCCTCAACGACGTACGCGACAGCGGGATGCGCATCGTCCCCGTCTGCCCGTACGTGGCCAAGTACCTGAAGAAGCACGACGAGTTCTCCGACATCACCGACCCGGTGACCCCGGAGGTCCTCCAGTGGCTCCAGGGCGACCGCGCCTGACCCGGATATTCCCTTGGCCCCGGGCGCGGACCGTGCCAGGGTCCTGCGTCGTGACAGACAACGACAGCATCCGCATCACCCCGCTGGCCGAGCGCCCCGCGCTGATCCCGCGGCTCTACGAGATCAACGACTCATGGCCCGCGTTCACCCATCACGAACCGGCCGCGAACGCCCTGCTGAGCCGGGTGCCCGCGGAGTTCCCGCAGTACTGCGTGGTGGCCACCGACGGGGACCGGGTCGTGGCACGCGGGTTCGGCGTGCCGTTCTCCACCGGGTTCGACGACCGTGAGGAGCTGCCCGACCAGGGCTGGGACCGGGTGCTGGTCTGGGCGTTCCAGGACCAAGGGGCCGGGCGTACGCCGACGGCGGCCAGCGCGCTCGAGATCACGCTGGACGTCGACTACCTCGGCCGGGGCCTGTCCTACCGGATGCTGGCAGCGCTGCGGGAGGCGGCCGGACGGCAGGGCCACGACTCCCTGCTGGCACCGGTCCGCCCGACGGCCAAGCACTTGGAGCCGCGCGTCCCCATGGCCGACTACCTCCGTCGGCACCGGGACGACGGGCTGCCGGCCGACCCGTGGGTACGGGTGCACGTCAAGGCGGGCGGCACCGTCGAGAAGATCGCGCCCGCCTCGATGACCGTGGCCGGTTCGCTGGCCGACTGGCGGCGGTGGACCGGGCTGCCGTTCGACGGGGACGGCGCCGTCGACGTACCCGGCGCGCTGACCCCGGTCCACTGCGACACCGCGCACGACCACGCCGTCTACGTGGAGCCGAACGTCTGGATCCGGCACCCCGCCGGGCCCCGTACCGCCTGAGCCGCATCGTCGAGCACCCCGGGCCCCCGGCCCGGCGCGACCACCCGTTCGTCGCGCCGGGCGTCGGCCCCGTCCCGCTCCGGCACGGGCCAGGGAGGCGAGGGTGCGGCGAGCGAACGGGAGGCCCCGCACCCCGTCACATCGAACAGGCCATGGGCCTGCGTCCGGATTCCTCCTTGCGACGCAGCCCGCTTGGATGACCAAAGAAGCATGGGGTTACCATATGAGCGCCGCCTAGCTCGAAAGATAAACCTGTGACTGTCAATGACGACTCGTTCACCAGTTGGAAGCACCGCGAGGAGATCGCGGAGTCGATGATCCCGGTCATCGGGAAACTGCACCGCGAGCGGGACGTAACGGTTCTGCTCCACAGCCGGTCCTTGGTCAACAAGTCGGTGGTCAGCATCCTGAAGACCCACCGATTCGCCCGCCAGATCGCCGGCGAGGAGCTGTCGGTCACCGACACGCTGCCGTTCCTCCAGGCCCTCACCACGCTCGACCTCGGTCCTTCCCAGATCGACATCGGCATGCTGGCCGCGACCTACGCCGCCGACGAGCGCGGTCTCTCGGTGGAGGAGTTCACCGCCGAGGCCGTCGCGGGAGCCACGGGCACCAACAAGCTGGCGCGCGGGGAGGGACGCGATGTCGTCCTGTACGGTTTCGGCCGCATCGGCCGCCTCGTCGCCCGGCTGCTCATCGAGAAGTCCGGATCCGGCAACGGTCTGCGGCTGCGCGCCATCGTCGTCCGCGGTGGTGGCGACCAGGACATCGTGAAGCGTGCCTCGCTGCTGCGCCGCGACTCGATCCACGGCCAGTTCCAGGGCACGATCACCGTTGACGAGGCGAAGAACACCATCGTCGCCAACGGCAACGAGATCAAGGTGATCTACGCCAACGACCCCAGCGAGATCGACTACACGGCGTACGGCATCAAGGACGCCATCCTCATCGACAACACCGGCAAGTGGCGCGACCGCGAGGGGCTCTCCGAGCACCTGCGCCCCGGTATCGACAAGGTCGTCCTGACCGCTCCGGGCAAGGGCGACGTGCCCAACATCGTGCACGGCGTCAACCACGACACGATCAAGCCGGACGAGCGGATCCTGTCCTGCGCGTCCTGCACCACCAACGCGATCGTGCCGCCGCTGAAGGCGATGGCGGACGAGTACGGTGTGCTCCGCGGCCACGTGGAGACCGTCCACTCGTTCACCAACGACCAGAACCTGCTGGACAACTACCACAAGGCCGACCGGCGGGGGCGTTCCGCGCCGCTGAACATGGTCATCACCGAGACCGGTGCCGCCTCCGCGGTCGCCAAGGCGCTGCCCGAGCTCGACGCACCCATCACCGGCAGCTCGATCCGGGTCCCGGTGCCGGACGTCTCGATCGCGATCCTCAGCCTGCGGCTCGGCCGCGAGACGAGCCGCGAGGAGGTTCTCGACTACCTCCGCAATGTGTCGCTGACCTCGCCGCTCAGGCGTCAGATCGACTTCATCACCGCCCCCGACGCCGTGTCGAGCGACTTCATCGGCTCGCGCCACGCCTCGATCGTCGACGCCGGTGCCACCAAGGTCGACGGCGACAACGCGATCCTCTACCTCTGGTACGACAACGAGTTCGGCTACTCGTGCCAGGTGATCCGGGTCGTCCAGCACGTCTCCGGCGTGGAGTACCCGACCTTCCCGGCCCCGGCGGTCTGACCCCGGGCCCCGCGCCAGGAAGGGCGCCCTGCGAGCAGCGGCTCGCGGGGCGCCCTTCGCGCGTGTCCGGACGGCCGCCCACGGATGCCGCGGGCCCGGAACGCTGTGGCACGATGCCCGGATGATCAACGACACGCCCATACCCCCGGTCGTTCCCGCGGGCCGGATGGGCCGCGACGACCAGCCCGTACTCGGCCTTCCCGACGGCTTCGCGCTGCGTCCCTGGTGTCCGGAAGATGCCGAGGCCCTGATGGCCGCGGGCCGGGACCCGGCGATCCACCGCTGGAACCTCTTCGGCGTGGCGTCGGTGCGGGAGGCCCGCGACCGGATCACGCGGATGCACGACCGCTGGCGCGCGGAGACGGGCGCGGTCTGGGCCCTGGCCCGGCCGGACGGCGGGGCCACGGGCCTCGTCGGACTGAACGACGTCGACCTCGAAGGCGGCAGCGCCGAGATCATCTACTGGCTGCTCCCGGCGGCCCGCGGCCGGGGTGCCGCGGTCGGGGCGGTGGAGCGGGTCAGCCGGTGGGCCCTGGACGAACTGGGGCTGCACCGTCTTCGGCTGTCCCACTCGACGGCCAATCCGGCCTCGTGCCGGGTGGCGCTCAAGGCCGGATTCGCCCCGGAGGGCGTCATGCGCGGCGCCCTGCTGCACGCGGACGGGTGGCACGACCAGCATCTGCACGCCCGCCTCGCCGGTGACGCCCCGGGCCCGCTGTGAGCGCTCCCGGGGCATCGCCGACCGGTCACACGATGCGCTCGACGACCCCGCCGACGACGGTCTCCGCCACCGTGCCGGGAACGCCCTCGGGGGCGGCGCGCAGGATGCCGCGGGAGCGGACCACGAAGTCGGCGGCCTTGCCGACAGTCGGTGAACCGCGCTCCGCCTCCAGGAAGTCGGCGCACGCCGAACCCATGGTGTAGCCGCGCACGGCGGTCTCCACGCTGATCGTCTCCTGCCGCATCCGGGGCTCGCCCCCGTCGAGCGGGCGCCGGGTGACGGCGGTGCGGACGCCGGCCATCGGGTCCGTCTCGGTGACGTTCCAGTCGCTGGAGGGGGCGGGCACCGCACCGGCACGGTGCGGGCTGCGCATCGGCCACGCCTTGTGCCGACGCTCGGCGCCGACGTTCTCCGCCCAGTCCTTGCCGGGCCCGGCCACCTCCGGGGCACTGTCGGCACTGTGGATCGAACTCTTGGCGCGCACCGTATCGAACGAGCCGCTGCGGCAGGCCCGGGCCGAGACCGACCGGGGCCGGCAGGAGGACCTCGAATCGCTCCTCGCCCAGGGCGTGCGGCGGGGCCGCTTCACCGCCGGCCTCGACACGGCGGCACGCGCCGGCGAACTCCTCGCACTGCTCGACGGGTTGAGCACTCGTATGGTGCTCGGCCGGCGGGGCTCGGACCCGGATTCGGGCTCTGTGCATGGCACGATCGGCGGCCGGACGGCTGGTCGAAGAGGCCTGATGCACCTTCGATTTCACGCCGCGCTCCCCGGGATAGGGTGAGTTCGCAACACGGCGTGGAGAGGATCACATTGACGCGGGTTGCCATAGTCGGCGGCGGCATGGGCGGCCTGGCCGCAGCGTTGTTCCTGGGCCGCCGGGGCCACCGGGTGACGCTGTTCGAGCAGGACGGCCACCGGCCGGGACGCGACCTCGACGAGGACTTCTTCCACTGGAACCGTCCGGGCGTTCCCCATGCGGTCCAACCGCACGGACTCCTGGCGCCGGTGCGGACGGTACTGCGTGCGGAGGCCCCGGACGTGTATCGCGCGACGCTGCGGCGGGGGGCACGCGAACGCAATGAGCTGGACTGGTTCGACGAGCGTCCGCCCGCCCGCCCCGGCGACGACGACCTGGTGACACTGCAGTCCCGGCGGATCGTTCTGGAGGCGGCGCTGCACGACGCGGTGGACCGCGAGCCGGGCGTGGACGTGAGGCGCGGGGAGGCCGCCGAAGGGCTGCTGTTCGACCGGAAGGACGAGATACCGCAGGTCACGGGGGTGCGGTTCGGGGCGCGGGAGCACCCGGCCGATCTGGTGCTCGACGCGGCCGGACGGCGGTCGCCGGTGCCGGGATGGCTCGCCGGGGCGGGCTGCCGGGACGCCGTGGTGGAGAACCACCGCGTGGGCATCGCGTATTTCTGCCGCTGGTACCGGCTGCGCCCCGACGGGCCGCGCGATCCCGGGCGGGTCAGGGGCGGGTCGGTCTCCCCCTTCGCGAGCGGCGGGGTGTTCCCCTCGGACAACGGTGTTCTCGCCGCCTCGCTGATGGTCTCCACCGCCGATCCGACCCGTGCGGCGCTGCGTGATCCCGGGGTGTTCGAGCGGGCAGCCCGGATGTTCCCAGCCATCGCGGCATGGCTGGCCCTGGAGCCCGAGGCGGTCTCCGGGGTGCTGGCGATGGGTGGCCTGCACAATCGCTGGATCTCACTGGCCGACGCCGACGGCCCCGTGGTCACCGGCCTGGTCGGCGTCGGGGACTCGGTCGCGTACACCAACCCCACGACGGGTCAGGGCATTTCCATGGCGCTGTGGGCGGCACAGTGGGTTTCCCAGCACGCTGACGAGGCCGAGGACCCGGCATCGTTCACCGCCGCGTACCACCGCTGGACACGGCGGACACTGCGCCCCTGGTTCGACCGCCAGGTCACCGCGGACCGGGCCCAGGCCGACCAACTCGCCAACCCCGCACGGGTGTCGACGGTTCCCGCCTCCCCGGCCGCCCGCGAACGGGCCGCCCTCGCCGCCTGTGCGCTGGAGGACCCGCTGGTCATGCGGGCCCGCGCGAAGGTCCGCCATCTCGTCCTGACCGCCGATCAGGCCTATGGCACCGAAGAGGTGCGCGCCCGCCTCGCGCACTGGCTCGACCGTCACCCGGATTTCACGCCCTCGTTCGACGGCCCGACCCGCGCCGAATGGGAGGCGGCCACGGCCCACCCGGACCACACCGTCTGACCATCGTCGGCTCACCGCCCGGCACAGGACGACGAGCCGACGAGCGGCGGGCGACAGCTCGAATACCTTTCGCACCATTTTTACACTGTTATCACCCGTACGGGTGGTGTATCACTGGGTGTGGCCATATTGTCGATGCAGGAACAACGGCTGGAAGAAGGGCGCCGCGCCCGGCGACCGCCTCGAGCGGTGTCGGCCCGACGCCAGGCAGCCGAGGAGCCGACATGCAAAAGCACCAGCTCAGGACCGTGTTCACGCTGTGCGCCACCACAGCACTCGCCGCAGCGATTTCCCTTCCGGCATCCGCTTCCACCTCCGCTCCCCCATCCATGACGGCCTCCGCACCCTCGCACTCGGCGACCCGTGTAGTGGCCATCGACTGCTTCTCGAACGCGCAGGTACGCCCGGGAGAGTTCCTGCTCGCCTGCGGGGACGGCAACAACCGCCTCACCGACATCCACTGGTCGCACTGGGGCCCGTCCTCCGCCATGGGAACGGCGCTCGACAACGTGAACGACTGTCAGCCGTACTGTGCGGCCGGCAAGTTCCACTCGTACCCCGTCATCGTGCGGCTGGACCGTCCGGAGGCCTCCCGGTCCCACGCCGATGTGCAGCGGTTCACCCGGATCCAGCTCGTCTACACCGACGGCATGCCCGCGCTCACCGGACGCGTCATGACACAGCAGCTCTGGGACTGATCCCCCGGACTCCGGGGCTTTAAAGCCCCTGGCCGCCCGTCCCGGACCCGGCCGCGAGGTGAGATGTGTGAACGTCCGCACCCCCGCATCCACCACCCGCGGCCGGTGGCGGCCCGGCTATTTGTCCGCGGCCGCGGTGTTCGCCATCGGGATGGCCGGGACCACCCTCCCCACCCCGCTCTACGGGCTTTACCAGCAGCGGATCGGGTTCTCCGAACTGATGGTGACCGTGGTGTTCGCCGTGTACGCCATCGCGGTCATCGGCGTGCTCCTGCTGGCGGGAAACCGCTCCGACGATGTCGGGCGGCGACCCGTACTGCTGTGCGCCATGGGGCTGTCGGCGGCGAGCGCGGGATGCTTCCTTCTGGAGCGGGGTCTGCCGTTGCTCTTCGCGGGACGGCTGCTGTCCGGCTGCGCGGCCGGGCTGCTCAGCGGCGCGGCGACGGCGGCCGTCATCGAACTGGCCGCTCCCGCGCACCGGGCCCGCGCCGGCTTCGCCGCCACCGCGGCCAACATGGGCGGTCTGGGCTGCGGCCCACTGCTCTCCGGGATCCTCGCGCAGTACACGCCCTGGCCGCTGACCCTGCCCTTCTGGGTCCACCTCGGGCTGGTTGGGCTCGCCTGCGGGATCACCTGGCAGCTGCCGGAGACCGTGCGGCGGACCGGGCCCCGCCCGCCCCTGAGACCGCGGAGGCTGTCCGTTCCGCCCGAGGTCAGGGGAGTCTTCCTGCCCGCCTCACTGGCGGCGTTCGCGGGCTTCGCCCTGCTCGGCCTGTTCACCGCGGTAACACCGAGTTTCGTCGCGAAGACCCTGGAGGTGCACAACCTCGCCGTGGCGGGGGCCGTGGTCTTCTCCGTGTTCCTGGCCTCGACCGCCGGGCAGTCCCTGACCCGGCGGATCGGCTCACGACGCGCACTGCCGGTCGGCTGCGGCATCCTGTTCACCGGGCTGCTGCTGGTGGCGTCGTCGCTGCTCACGGCCTCGCTGACGTTGCTCGTCCTGGGCGCCCTGCTCGGCGGCACCGGCCAGGGACTGGCCTTCCGGGCCGCCCTCTCCCTGATCGGTGACGCCGCCCCGGCCCGGCACCGTGGCGGCACCATCTCGGCGTTCTTCGTCGTCGCCTACGCCGGGATCTCCCTACCGATGGTCGGGGTCGGCGTCCTGGCCGTCCGGCTCGGGCTGCGACCGGCCGGGCTGGTCTTCGCGGGGTGCGTGATGCTGCTGGCGGCGGGTGCGGGCACATTCGCCGCATTCCGCCTGCCCGGACCGCGTGAGCTCCGGTCGCCGCACGACACGCCGCCGACCGGGCCCCGCGCCACAGTGGCGCCCGCGGCCGGTTGCGGTCAGCATGGACGCATGCCACTCGATCAAGGAGACCTCATGCCCATCGCGGTGCTCGGTGCGACCGGCGGCCAGGGCGGTGCGGTCGCCGCCGCTCTGCTGGAGGCGGGGCTGACGGTACGCGCCGTGGTACGCGATCCCTCCGGCGGGCGGGCCCGCGCCCTGGCCTCGGCCGGGGCAGAGCTCGTACCGGGGGATCTGGCCGACGCGGATTCGCTGGCCGCCGCGTTCCGGGGCGCTTCGGCCGCGTTCGCCGTCACCACCCCGTTCCAGAACGGACTGGATGCCGAGGTCGCCCAGGGCAAGGCCATCGTACGGGCGGCGGCGGACTCCGCCCTGCCGCACCTGGTGATGGCGTCCGTCGCGAGTGCGGACCGCGACACCGGCGTACCCCACTTCGAGACCAAGGCGCGCACCGAGAAGCTGCTCGCCTCCTCCGGCCTGCCCGCGACGGTGGTGGCCCCCGCCTACTTCTACGACAACGCGCTGGGCGGCAGGGACCAGGTGGCCGCCGGCCTGCTCACCATGCCGATCTCCGGGGACACCCCGCTCCAGCAGGTGGCCCGGCAGGATCTGGGCCGTGTCGTGGCCGCGGTCGTCGCCGATCCCGGGCGCTGGATCGGACAGCGGATCGAAGTGGCCGGAGACGATCCGACCCCGGTCCGGATGGCCGAGGAGATCGGGCGGGCGGCGGGCGGCACGGTCACCTTCCTCCAGTCACCGCTGGAGGATCTCCGGGACGTCAACCCTGACATGTTCGCCATGTACCGCTTCTTCGCGAACGGCGGTTATCAGGTGGACCTCGCGGCCCTGCGGAAGCAGTTCCCGAACGTGCCCTGGACCTCCTACGCCGCGTGGGCGAGCGCCCAGGAGTGGCCGAAGCCCCGAGCCTGACGCCCGCCCCGCGGGTACGTGCTCCTACCAGGTGACCTCGATCCGCCGGGGACTGCGGGAGGTGGAGCCGAGGTGCCATTCGACGGTGTCGCCGGGCTGTGCCAGACGCAGCCCGGGGATCCGGCCGGCCAGCCGGTGCAGGGCCAGCTGGAGCTCCAGCCTGGCCAGCCAGGCGCCCATGCAGTAGTGCACACCGGCCCCGAACGACAGGGTGGGCGCCGGAAGGGGCGCGAAGAGGTCGCCCAGAGGCCGGGGGGCGAACACCTCGGGGTCGCGGTTGGCCGCCTGGCAGTCGGCGAGGACCACCGAACCGGCCGGGATCACCACCCCGCCCACCTCCGTGTCGACGGCCGCGTGCCGCGGTGACCCCTGGTCGTCACCGAGCGGAATCAGATGCAGCAGGCGCTCCGCCACGGCCCCGGCGGCCTCCTCGTCCGCCGCGATCTTGGGCCAGACCTCCTGGCGTTCGCCGAGCAGATAGAGCAGCGAGTTGCTCAGCATCGTCATGGTGCTGTCATGGCCGCCCACCACCAGCCCACAGACCAGATCGATGAGCTGCCCCTCCGGAACGCCTCCCTCCTCGTCGGCGGCCGTGACCAGCACACTGGTCAGGTCCTCGCCGGGCTCCTTCCGCCGCTGCGCCAGCATTTCCGCTCCGAAGGCGGCGAACTCGGCCAGCGCGGAGGCCATTTCCTCCTCGGGATGGGAGCCGTCCGAGAAGGCGTACTGGCTCCAGTGCCGCAGGCGGTCCCGGGCCTCGGTGTCGAGGCCCATCAGTTTGCTGATCACCGCGACGGGCAGCGGCAGGGTGAAACCGGCCACCAGGTCGGCGGGGCACCCGCCGGCCTCCAGATCGTCCAGGCACTGCTCGACGATCGTCTCGATCCAGGGCCGCCAGCGGGCCACGGCACGCGGTGTGAAAGCGCGGCGCATGGTGCGGCGGAGCCGTAGGTGATCCTCCCCGTCCTGATTGAAGATCAGGTCGAGACTGCTCACCAGGCCGGTTTCACCGGAGCGGGACGGGGCGTCCTGTGCGTGCAGCGCGGCCCGGCCGAACCGGCTGTCGGTCAGGACCTTGCGGACGTCGGCGTAGCGGGTCACCAGCCATGCCTCGCCGCCGTCCGGCAGCGCGACGGTCCGGGGCGGTCCGGCCGGTTCGAACGTCAGCCGGTGCATCGGTGGTACGGACGGGCCGGGGCGGACGCGGGCGTCGGCGGGGCAGGACACGGGACCTCCTGGTCTGCACAAATACGACGGACTGCGGAACGGTTGGCACGTCGGGCGCGACGGCGCCGAAGCGGGCTCAGAGCTCGACCAGGACCTTGCCCCGGCCGCCCCCCGTGCCCTGGTAGAGGCTCCGGTAGGCCTCCGGGATGTTGTCGAAGCCCTGATGAATGGTGTGCCGGCAGCGCACCTCTCCTCGCCTGATCAGGCCACCGAGCTCCTCGTGGAGCGCGTGCCAGTTCTCCTCGGTGAACCATTCCAGCGAGAAGATCCCCCGGACGTGGGCGCGCGGGAACATGATGTACGGCAGGAGGCGGGGTCCGGTGGCCTCGCGGCCCACCTGGGTGGCCCACTGCCAGCACACGGCGACCTGGCTGTCCACGTTGAGCATGGAGAACACCGCATCGGTGACGGTGCCGCCCAGGTTGTCGAAGTACTTGTCGACGCCGTCCGGGGCGGCCCACTGCAAGGCGTCCCGGACGGCATCGGGGTTGTCGCCGTGCCGGTAGAGGACGACCGCGTCGAATCCCAGCTCGTCGAGGTAGTCCGCCTTCTCCGTCGACGAGGTCGTGCCGACCACCCGGGCGCCCGCGCGCTTGGCCAGCTGGCCCACGAGCGAGCCGACCGAGCCGGAGGCGCCGCTGATCACGAGGGTGTCCCCCGGGCGGACCGACATGAACTTGGTCAGGGTGCCCCAGGCGGTCATGCCCGGGCCGCCCATGGCGCCGAGCGCGGTCGGCAGCGGCAGCAGGTCGTCGTACCAGCCCGGGTCCAGGCGACGGAAGGCCGGGAAGACCATCGGGAACGTCCCGGTCTGCCAGGGGGTGGCCGCCCCGTTGCTGACGAGGTGGGTGCGCCAGCCGCCGAATCCCTGGACCAGGTCCCCGGGCCGATGGGGCGCCTCCGGGCCCGCATCCAGCACTTCCATGATCGAGTCGGCCCCCATGTGCGCGCCCAGCGGGGTGTCCAGGGCGATGCCCTGGAGGTAGGGGTCCACCGATACGTAGCGGGTCCGCAGGAGCATCTCGTCGGGTGCCAGTGCGGT
Organism: Streptomyces sp. NPDC056347; assembly: GCF_042262625.1. Classification (NCBI taxonomy): domain Bacteria; kingdom Bacillati; phylum Actinomycetota; class Actinomycetes; order Kitasatosporales; family Streptomycetaceae; genus Streptomyces; species Streptomyces sp. NPDC056347. The sequence goes on from NZ_JBHJQP010000006.1 coordinate 46,262, forward strand.
GTCCAGCTCCTCCTCGACCTGTCCGTAGATCCTGCCGACGTCGGGTACGCCCTCCACGTGCTCGCGGACCACCCATTTCCTGGCCTTCATCCCGTTCCCCTTCGCTCGACGAGGGCCGGCCGGCCCTCCGTGACGGGCCGTGACACCGGCCGGGGTCCCACCTCGATGACGCGGTGGGTCGGCGGCGGGCCGCTGTCGTCGACGGACGCCGTGAAGGCGCGGCCGTCGTCGCGGCAGACGAACTGCATGACATGGCGGCCGGCCGCCGCCGCGCGGATCAGCCCGCCGGTGGTCGCCCAGACGCCGGACTGGTAGAAATTGCGCAGTCCTGGCAGGCCCGGGCCGTGCTTCTTGATGAGTGTCTCCAGGGTTTCCCCGCTCTCCACGAAGGGCTGCCAGCCGAGCACCGTGCCGTCGTAGTTGCCGGTGTAGCGGACCTGGGTGAGGGGACTGGACACGTCCCGTACGGCAATCGCGTCCGAGATCCCCGGGTGCTGTCGCTCCAGGAAGGCCACGAGCGTCTCGCGGGCCCGGCGTTTGGCCGCGTAGTAGCCCTTGCCGTGGCGTACCGGAAGGGTGTGCAGCTCCTGGCCGCCCCGTTTACGGGTCACCTGCTCGGGGCCTTCGTCCAGGGCGCGCCAGGGGGCGATGTCGCAGAAGTACGTGACGTAGGCGACGCTCGTCCCGGCCGGGGAGAGCTCGGGGTAGTGCCGGTTACGGAACTGGACGTTGATACTGGGGTGCCGGATGCCGGTGAGCTGTGCCGCCTCCTTCTCGTCGAGCAGATAGGTGGTGCAGGGATCTGCGTCGGGGAACTCCCGGCGCAGGCCGAGGAAGAGCGTGACGTAGCCGGGGAAGACCATGCCGGGCTGCTCGATGGTGTGGGTGTAGAGGCGCTGGTAGTCCTCGTTGAGGTAGCGGCCCTTCAGCAGATCCATCATCGTGGTGCGTCCGTCGCAGGCCGAGACGATGATGTCGGCCCGCAGTTCGCGTCCGTCGCTGAGCCGCACCCCGACCGCACGGTCGTCCTCGACCAGCACCTCCTCGACCTTGGCGTTGTACGTCACCTCGCCGCCGAGCCGCCGGTAGCGCCGCTCGATCGACTCGGCCAGCCCCAGCGATCCCCCTTCGGGAACGCCCGCCGAGAGATTGGCGTGCGAGGCGAGCTGGAAGTGGAACGGCAGGACGGGGAAGGCCGGATGCTTCTCGTACAGGATGAAGTTGAACGCCTCGCGCAACAGGGGGTCCTTGAACCGCGCCGAGTAGTCGGTCATCAGGACGCTGATGGATTTGCGCACGACGTTGAAGTACGGGATGAAGGAGGCCAGCATGCGCCAGCGCTCCATCGTCGGCATCAGGCCGACCGGCCTGAGGAACGGATAGACGGCGAGGCAGCGCCGGAAGGCGCGCAGCTGCTTGCAGAAGTTCTTGATCAGAGGCGCGTCGGCGGGTGAGAGCTCGGTGAGGTGGGCCTGGAGCCGGTCCGGGTCGGAGTAGAAGTACACCGCCCGGCCGCACGTGCCGCGTACGACGTTGAACACGTCGAAGTGCCGGATCTCCTTGCCCTGGAGCGCGCCGAGCTCCAGCCAGATCTGGTGCATCTCGTTACCGGGGCCGCTGCCCAGCAGCCAGCTGACACAGGGGTCCAGCCGGAAGTCACCGCGGTCCCAGGCCGTGCAGCAGCCGCCGGGCAGCTCGTGCATCTCCAGGACATGGGTCCGGTAGCCGTTCATCCGGGCGTAGCAGCCGGTGGAAAGACCGCCCAGCCCAGCGCCGATGATGATCATCGACTGTCGTTCGGAACGCGGCACGATCCTGTTCTCCTCGGTCTTCATGTCCGGGTGTCACCACGCATGGACCATTTGTCGAGCTGGGGCAGTCGGCCCAGCTTTCCGGGGTGCCAGGGCTCGGTGCCCCCGCTCTCGGATGCGGTGAACCCGACTCCCAGTTCGTCGCAGAGGTACTGGACGACGAAGCGTCCGGTGGAAGCGGCGCGGATCAGTCCGCCCATGCCGACCCACTGCCCGGCCATCGAGAATCCGCTCAGGCCGGGCAGGCGCATGCGGTCCTTGCCGACCAGCTTGGCCGAGATGTCGTCGGCCTCGGAGAACGCCTTCCAGGCCAGGATGGATCCGTCGTGGTTGCCGGTGTAGCGGCGGGTCGTGGCCGGCGAGGCGACGTCGACCAACTCGATGCGCCCGCCCATTCCCGGCATCGTGCGCTCCAGGAACTCCTCGACGAACCGCGCCACCTGCTGCTTCTTCGCGCGGTACGCCTTGCGGTCCGCGGCCCGCAGCGCCTTCCAGTACGCGAAGTCGCTGAAGTAGGTGCAGTGGATCACCGACTTTCCGGGCGGGGCGAAGCCGTCGGAGTAGTCGGAGCGCAGCTGGACGACGACGCTGTTCTGCAGGGCGCCGGGCAGTCGCTCGGCGTCCTCGGGGCGGAGCAGGTAGGTGGTGCTGTGGGCCCGGTCGCCGTCCAGCTCGCCCTTGACGCCGACGAAGGCGGAGACCACCGCGGGGAACAGCGTTCCCGGGCGGTCCAGCAGTTCGTCGTAGAGCTTGTCGATCCGGGGGCCGGTGAACCGGCCCTCCAGCAGCCCGTGGATCGTGGTGTGGCCGTCGCAGGCGGAGACGATGTGGTCGGCGTAGTAGCGCTGTCCGCTGCGCAGCTCGATCCCGATGGCCCGGCCGTCCTCGACGAGGATGCGCTCGGCACGGGCCCGGTAGCCGATCTGTCCGCCGAGCGAGGTGTACCGCTCCTCGATGGACCGGGCGAGGCCCAGTGAACCTCCTTGCGGGAAACCGGCGTTCTGGTGGTGGGCACCCGCCATGTTGAACAGGTACGGCAGGAGCGGGAAGCCTTCCGGGTCCTGGAAGAAGATGTTGCGGAACGCCCGGCGCAGCAGTGGGTCCTGGAACCGGTCGGCGAAGGTGTGCATCGGTGTCGCCGCCGTGCGCCAGAACAGCCGGAACGCGGGCAGGACGGTGCGCAGCATCGCCGCCCGCTCCCGTACGGTGCGCAGCGCGGGGGCGGTGAGGAAGGGGTACAGCTCGATGCGGGTGAACCGGCGCAGGTCCCGGCAGAAGGTACGGATCAGCCGGGCGTCGGCGGGTGAGAGGTCCAGCAGGTGGCGCTCCAGCCGGTCCGGGTCGTTGTAGAACGTCACGGAGCGGCCGGTCTCGTCGACGACCCGGTTGAACATCTCGAAGTTGGTGATCGTCTTGCCGTCGAGCGCCCCCAGCTCGCGCCACACCTGATTGGCTTCGTTACCCTCGGCCGTGCCGATCAGCCACTCGATGCAGTAGTCGAAGATGTAGCCCTCTCGCGACCAGGCGGTGCAGCAGCCGCCGGGCAGTACGTGCTTCTCGAAGATGCGGGAGTTCATCCCGTTCATCTGCGCGTAGCACCCGGTGGACATGCCCGCGACGCCCGCGCCGATCACGATGACCCGGGGCCTTCCGTCCGCCGCCCGGTCCCGGGTGCTCCACTCGTCCTCCGCCTCAGCGGGCATCGGGGCCGCCCTCCCGCAGGATGTCGCGCACCAGCTCGGCGTTGCGGGCCACGTGCTTGGGGTCGAGCATGTCGGCGTGGACGCCTGAGCCGCGCAGCACGGCCGTTGCCGTGGTGGAGCTGCCGTGCCAGGTGCCGCTCGCGTCCGCGGCGTAGAGTGCCGTCTTCTCCTGGTCCGTGATCACGCTGACTGTCGCGGACACCGTTCCCAGGTTCGGGGTACGCCCGCAGAAGGCCAGGTATTCAGCTGCTTGGTCCATGGTCTCGCGGGCCACCGCGTCCGATCCGGTGTGCTTGCGCAGGTGCTCGGTGAGTTCCGCCTCGAAGAACTCGATGTGCTCTGGTCCGGGTACGTACGCTTCGACGATGCGGTGCGAGTCCAGCACGACCACATGGGCGACCTCGCGTCCTCTGTCTTCGAGCTCCTTGGCCACCTCGAACGCGAGGTTGCCGCCGAGGGAGTAGCCGAGGAGGTGGCAGCGTCCCCGCGGCTGGTCGGCCTCGACCAGGTCCGCGTAGCGGGCGACCTTGTCCGCTCCGGGGACGTAGTTGAACGCGATCAGCCGGTGTTCCGGCATTCTGACGGAGAACTCCCGGTAGACGAGCCCGTGGCCACCGGCCGGCGGGAAGCAGAACACGGTCCGCTCCTGGTCGGTGTTGAAGCCGAGATAGGGCAGGTCGTCGAAGACCGAGCCGGTGGCAAGGCGTTCCAGTGACGCGGCCATCCCGTGCAGGGTGGTCACCCGGTAGAGCAGGCTGACGGGGATGCCGACGCCGTACTCCTTGCGCAGCCGGTGGATCAGCTCGATGAGCTTGATGGAGCTGCCGCCGACCTCGAAGAACTCGTGGGTGAGGCCGACCTGTTCCAGTCCGAGCAGTTCCTTCCAGTGCCGGGCCATGCTCACCTCGAAGGGTGTGCGGGGCTTTTCCTCGGGCTCGTCCTCCAGGTCGAACCGGGGCATGGGCAGAGCGGCCGGGTCGACCTTTCCGTTGGCGGTCAGCGGCAGCTGCGACACGATGACGAAGTGCGCCGGAACCATGTAGCCCGGGAGCTGGTCCGCGAGGTGCCGCCGCAGCGCGCGCCGGTCCGGGGTCGCCCCGTCGACCGGGACGCAGTAGGCGCAGAGCACGTCGTCCCCCCGGGCGTCGGGGCGTACGGTGACGACCGCGCGGGCCAGTTCGGGGCGTTGCGCGAGGTGTGCCTCGATCTCGCCGAGTTCGATGCGGTGCCCCCGGAGCTTGATCTGGCCGTCGGCCCGGCCGAGCAGGTGGATCCGGCCGTCCGCGTCCCAGCGCGCCGCGTCACCGCTGCGGTAGAGGCGCACGGGGCCCGCCCCAGGCTCCCGGCTCAGGGTCCGGGTGACGAAGCGGCTGTCGGTCAGCCCGGGGTCGCCCGCGTAGCCGAGGGCCACCCCCTCGCCGCCGATCCACAGCTCGCCGGGGACGCCGGGTGGCACCGGCTCGCCGTGCCGGTCGAGCACATGGAGCGTGCTGTTGCTCAGCGGGCGCCCGATCGGCACCATCCGCCCGGGCTCCAGGTCGTCGACCGGCCCCTCGAAGCAGGCGCTGTCGATGGTCGCCTCGGTGACACCGTAGGAGTTGATCAGGCGGGTGCCCGGACCGCACAGTTCCTGGAGCCTGCGGTACTCCCCCACCTTCCACACGTCGGAGCCGACGACCAGCAGGCGCATGAAGTCCAGGCGCAGCGAGCGGCGTTCGCAGTGCTCCATGAGGCCGCGTACGACGGCGGGCACGAACTCCGCGCAGTCGACGCGCTCCTCGCGCATCGTGGCGTACAGGCGCTCGGTGTCGAAGAGCAGGTCGCGGTCGACGAGCACCAGGTTGCCGCCGGAGCACAGTGCGCGCACCACGTCACCGGTGAAGACGTCGAACGACGGGGCGGCCATCTGGAGGTGGACACGGACGTCACGGTCCAGCCGGTACTCCTGGAGCCAGGCCCCGTACGCCGAGGCGAGGTTGCGGTGGCTGACCCGCACGGCCTTGGGGAGGCCGGTCGAGCCTGAGGTGTGGATGACGTACGCGGGTGATTCCGGGTCCACCGCGGCGTCGGGGCCGAGCGGCTCACCGACCGGGGCGCTCTCGTGCAGCTCCCGCAGGGTCAGTGTCCGGGCCGCCGGCTGCGCCAGGCGGTCGCGGCCCGCGTCGTCCGCGGTGAGCACCAGGGCCGCGTCCGCGGTCCGCACCGCATGGGCGACCCGGTCGGCCGGGTGGTCCGCCGGGACCGGGAGATAGGCACCGCCGGCCTTGAGGACGGCGAGGATCGCCACCAGGAGCTCGGGCGACTTGTCCAGGCAGAGCGCCACGACCGATCCCGCACCGACTCCGAGCCCGCGCAGCCGCCGGGCGGACTCCTCGGACCTGCGGTCCAGCTCCGCGTACGTCACCCGGTGGGCCGCCCCACGGGGTGCCGGGACCGTGATCGCCACGGCGTCGGGGCAGCGGGCGGCGGTCTCGCCGATCAGCTGGTGCACGGGGCGGAAGCTGTCCGTCTCCTCCGCCGCGGGCAGGGCGAGGTGCGCGGCGCCGCTCCACTCGCCGATCAGCCGTTCGCGCTCATCGGCGCCCAGCATCTCCAGCCGGGAGGTCGGCCGGTCCGCCGGAGACGCGGTCATGCTGCTGACCAGCGCGGTGTAGTGCCGCGCCATCCGCCGCATGGTCTCGGGTACGAAGAGGTCGGTGTTGTACTTCAGGACGCAGTGGAAGCGGTGGTCCGCCTCGTCCTCGTACACGGACAGGGTCACATCGAACTGGCCCTCTTCTTCGGGGAGTTCGATGTACTCGAGCCGGTAACCGTACTTCTCGGTGGCGACCTTGTGGGTGAGCAGGATGAACATGGCCTGGAACACCGCGGAGCGGCTGGGGTCGTGCTGGAGCCCCAGCTTGTCGACCAGCAGGACGAACGGGTACTCCTGGTTGTCCAGGCCGCCGAGCACGGTCGTCCTGGCCTGCTGCAGCAGCCGGCCGACGGAGGGGTCCCCGGACAGGTCGGCGTGGAGCGGCAGCGGGTTGACGAAGTAGCCGTAGACGGAGGCGAACTCCTGCTCGGTACGGCCCGTCACCGGGCTTCCGACGATCACCTGATCCTGGCCCGAGTAGCGCTGGAGCAGCACGTAATAGGCGCTGAGCAGCACCATGAAGGGGGTCACGTCGTGCTCACGGGCCAGGGTGTGCACCCGGGCGGTGAGCTCTGCGTCCAGGACGAAGAACTCCGAGGCGCCGTTGTGTGTCTGCACGGCGGGACGGGGCTTGTCGACGGGGAGTTCCAGGGTGGGGACTTCGGCCGGCAGATGCGTGCGCCAGTAGTCGAACATGCGCGGTGCGGCGGGTCCTGCCAGGAAGCGGTTCTGCGCGTTGAGGAAGTCCAGGTAGCGGGCGGTGACCGGGGGAAGCGAAGGTGCCTGGCCCTGGCGCAGCCCTTCGTACACCGCGAGGAGTTCCTCGATGAAGGTGAAGGTGGAGATCGCGTCGGAGACGATGTGGTGCACCGCCTTCATGATCACCCAGCGGTCATCGCCACGCTTGAAGAGCCGGAAGCGGAAGAGCGGGTCGTGTTCCAGGTCGTACGGTTTGCGGTACTCGGCGACGATGACGCGGTGGATGTCCTCCCATTCCTGGCCCTGCACGTCGAAGAGGGCGACGTCGGCGTTCGCCTCCCGCGAGACCTGCTGGAGCGGGACGCCGTCGACCGTGAGGAAGTTGGTCCGCAGCGCGGGGTGCCTGGCCACCATGCAGCGCACGGCTTCGAACATGAGATCGGGTTCGAGGGCGACCCGGACCTCGACGGCACCGCCGATGTTGTAGGCGTAGCCCTCGGGGTTGAGCTGCCTGAGGAACCACAGGGCCTTCTGGTTCTGCGTCAGCGGGTGACGGAACTCGTCCTCGAACACCTCGACGGCGTCCTGGTCGGTTCCCCCGGCCTGATGGGCGACCAGCTCGGCCAGCGCGTCGTGGAGCTGGGTGATCAGCTCGGCGACCGGCGTGCCGCTCAGCAGGGCCACCACGGGCGGTGCGACACCGAGCTCGGAGCTGAGCCGGGCGCGCAGTTCCATCGCCAGGAGCGAGTCCAGTCCCAGTGCGTTGAGTCCGGCCAGCGGATCGATCCGTTCGGGCCCGGTCCGCAGCACGGACGCGGTCAGCTCGATGAACCGTCCGGTCACCAGGGTCACGCGCCCGGCCGGGTCGGCGTGGCGGAAGGCGTCGAGGATGCCCTCGCCGGGCCCGCCGGGCGACCCTGCGGGGGCCGCGGCGGCAAGCTCGGAGACCAGCGCGGGCGGTGTCGCGTACCAGGCGAGGAAGACCGGCCAGTCGACGACGGTGGCCACCAGCAGCTGGGCGCGGTCCTGGCCGATGACGCGTTCCAGTACGGCCATGCCGACGTCCGGCGCCAGGGAGCTCATCCCGCGGTTGTGGAGGTAGTGGTCGACGAGCCCCAGCTCCTCGATCATGCCGGTGGCCCAGGGGCCCCAGTCCACGCTCAGCCCCGGCAGTCCGAGAGTGCGCCGGTGCTCGGCCAGCGCGTCCAGGAACGCGTTGCCCGCGGCGTAGTTGGTCTGGCCGGCCGTGGTGAGCAGTGAGGCGATGGAGGCGAACAGGACGAAGTGGTCCAGGGGTTCGTCCCGCAGATGGCGGTGGAGCAGGTACGCACCGACTGCCTTGGGGTCGTGGGCCGAGGCGAACGTCCGGCGGTCCATGTCCTCGACAAGGGTGTCGCGGACCTGTCCGGCGAGGTGGAACACCCCGCGCACGGGGAGCGGGTCGGTGCGGCGGTGGGCGGTGAGCCAGGTGGTGAACGAGGTCTCGTCGGTGATGTCGAGCGGGGCCAGGACGACCCGGGCCCCGAGTGCCTCCAGCTCCTTGACGAAGGCGGTGGCGCGGCCCGCGGCGCTTTCCGGGTCCAGGCCCCGCCAGGCGGAGCGCTCGGGCAGTACGGTCCGCCCGATCAGGATCAGGCTGCGGGCCCCGCGCCGTACCAGCGTGCGGCAGAGCAGCCGGCCGAGGGCGCCGAAGGCGCCGGTTACCAGGTAGTTCCCATCGGTGCGCAGGCTCAGGGGCAGGGGGTGGGTGAGCTGCTCCGCCTGCCGGATGCGGCTGGTGAGACGTGTCTCGCCACGCAGGGCGATTTCTTCCTCGTCGGCGGTGAGGAATTCCCGGAGCAGCGCATCGGCCTCGGCCCGACGGCCCGCTTCGCTCCGCGGGGCGGATCCCAGGTCGATCAGCTTGCCGGGGTGGGAGAGCAGTTCCTGGTGCCGGAGCACCCGGCCCACGCCCCAGGCGGGTGCTCCCAGCGGCTCGACGGTGTCGCCGGGGCCGGTGTGCTGCGTGCCACGGGTCACGATGTGCAGTCGGCCGGTCGCTTCGCGGCGCAGCAGGGTGCGGGCGAGGGCGATCAGCGAGTAGGCCCCGTTGTCGTCGTGGCGTACGAGGTCCTGCGGGGTGGCCTCGGCGAACCGCGGCAGGTCGAGGCTCCACAGGTGCACGAGGGTGCCGACGGGCCCGTTCGCACGGCCCGTGCCGTCCGTACCGTCACCGGCTCCGTCGAGTTCGGCGAAGAGCCGTTCCAGGTCCGCTTCGGCCCCGGGGTCGATGGTGAACTCCGTACCGTCGTCGCTTCTTCTGTAGGTGTCTCCCGGGCGCACCAGGTGGCACCGCTCGCCACGGGCGGTGAGCAGGTCCTTCAGAGCGTCCGCGACGCCCTGGCGGTCGGCGAACAGCAGCCAGGGGCCGCCGGTCGGCAGAGTGTCGGCTTCCCCGGCGGAGGGGCTGTCGGTCCATACGGTCTCGGCCAGCCAGGCGTCGATCGTGCCGAGACCGACCGTCGTGGACGCCTTCTCCACGTCGGCTGCCCGGAAGCCGTGGATGCCGCCGAGGGGCTCGCCGTCGTCGGCGTAGAGCTCCATGTCGCCGACCAGCTCGTCCCCGCTGTCGCGGGTCACCTGTGCGTGCACCCAGATCGGCCGGTCCCCGACCGGGGCGAGGCGCAGTTCTTCGATGGACAGGGGGAGACGGATGCCGGTGCTCTCCCGCTCCGGTCCGGTCGCGCTCTGCGTTTCGGGGAGCTGGGTGGCCAGCAGGGACTGGAAGCAGGCGTCGAGGAGTACCGGGTGGATGTGGTGTCCGGCCGCGTCGTCGCCGATCGCGGCGGGCGGCCGGAGCCGGGCGAGGACCTCCCCGTTCCCGATCCACACTTCTTCGATGGCCCGGAACGCCGGACCGTAGTGGTAGCCCAGCTCGGCGAGGGCCGCGTAGCAGTCCGCACCGTCGAGCCGTCGCCGGGTGCCGGCCCGGAGCGCCGCGGTGTCGACGCGGGGTCCGGCCGGGCGCGGCTGGCCGGAGCGGACGACGCCGCGGGCGTGTACCGCGCGGCCGTTCTCGTCCTCTGCGGCGGACGCGATGGTGAAGGCCGCGTTCTGCGAGGAGAGGCTCAGTCGTACGTCCCGGTCCTCGCCCTCGGGGAGGAACAGCGCCTTGCGGAACTCGATGTCCGTCAGCACGGCGTGGGTGCCGCCGGTCAGGGAGCGGACCGCCTGTGTGGCCATCTCCAGATAGCCCGCCGCCGGGAAGACCACGGTGGACTGGATGCGGTGGTCGTCGAGGTACGGCAGCCGCTCCGTGTCCAGGGTGGCGTGCCAGGTCGGCTCGATGTCCGTGGTGCGACGGCCCAGCAGCGGGTGGTCGATGCGGCCGAGGCGGACCTGGGCGACGGATGCGGGCTCCGTCCAGTAGCGGTCGCGCCGCCAGGGGTAGCGGGGCAGGACGACGGGGCTGCCTGCGGGGTGCAGGGTGTGCCAGTCGATGGGGACGCCGAGGTTGTGGAGCTCCGCGAGCGAGGTGGCGAAGCGCTCGGCCTCGTCCTCCTGCCGGCGGATCGACGGGATGGTCCGTGCGGCGGTGGCCCGGTCCTCGAGGCATTCGCGGATGGAATGGCCGAGCACCGGGTGCGGGCCGATCTCCAGGAAGAGCCCGAATCCTTCGTCGGCGAGCCGGTCGACGGCCGAGCGGAAGCGGACGCGGTCACGCACGTTCTTCCACCAGTAGTGCCCGTCCAGCTCGGTGCCGCGTGCCGTTCCCTCCTGCCCGGTCAGGTACAGCGGGACCGTCGCCGGCCGGGGGTCGAGCCCCTCCAGCGAGGCCAGCAGCTCGTCCTTGATCGCCTCCATGCCGGCGCTGTGGTACGGAACCTGCACCGTGAGGAACTTGGCGAAGACCTGCTCGGCCTGCAGCTGGTCCGCCAGTTCCGCGAGCGCGTCCCGGTCCCCGGCCAGGGTGACCGCCGAAGGGCTGTTGACGGCGGCCACCGACACCCGGTCCCCGAAGGGGGCGACCCGGGCCTGGGCCTCCTCCTCGGGCAGGCTCACGGCGAGCATGGTTCCGGTGCCGGTCAGTTTCTGCTGGAGCCGGCTGCGGTGGATCACCACCTTCACCGCGTCCTCCAGGGTGTACACGCCCGCTTCGTAGAAGGCGGCGACCTCCCCGGTGCTGTGGCCGACGACGGCGTCGGGACGCACCCCGTAGTGGCGCCACATCGCCGCGAGGCCGACCTGCACGGCGAAGTTGGCGGTCTGTGCGAGCCAGGTCTCGGCCATCCGCGATTGCGCTTCGCCGGCCCGCATCTCCTCGATCAGGGACCAGCCCGCGATCGCCCTGATGGCCCGGTCGCAACGGGTGATGGCCTCCCGGAAGACGGGGTCACCGTCGAGCAGTTGGCGGCCCATTCCCCACCACTGCGGTCCCATCCCGGTGAAGACCCAGACCAGGCCGCGCTGTTCGGTCTCCAGCTGCTTGCCCAGGACGGTTCCGGGGTGCGGTTCGCCCTGGATGTGGGCGGCGAGCGCCTCGTCGAGTCCGGCTCGCGAGGAGTACACGACCGAGAGGCGTGACTCCAGGTGCTGGCGGCGGTGGGCCAGGGTGTGACCGAGGTCGGACAGCGCGACCGCGGGGCCGTCGGTGCCCGCCAGCTCACGGCGGATCCCGGCCGCCAGCTCGGGCAGCGCCTCAGGTGCACGGGCCGTCAACGGCAGGATGTTCCAGGAGCGTTCGTCGGCAGCGGGCTGTGTCACGGCCCGTTCGGGTGCCTGCTCCAGTACGACATGGGCGTTGGTTCCGCCGAAGCCGAACGAGTTCACACCGGCCCGTGCCGGTCCTTCGTGCGCGGGCCAGGCAGTCGGCTCGGTGGGGATCCGGAACGGGGAGGAGGCCTGGTCGATGGCGGTGTTGAGCTGTTCCAGGTTGATGTGCGGCGGGATCATGCGGTGCTCGAGGCAGAGCACGGTCTTGATCAGTCCGGCGATGCCCGCCGCCGATTCGGTGTGCCCGATGTTCGTCTTCACCGAGCCCACGTAGCAGGGCGCGTCGGGACGGCGGCCGACGGACAGGGCCCGGCTCAGCGCGTTCGCCTCGATCGGGTCGCCGACGGGGGTGGAGGTGCCGTGCGCCTCGACGTACTGGAGGTCGCCGGGGGTGATCCCGGCCTCGCCGCAGACGCGTCGGATGAGGGAGACCTGGGCGTCGGCGTTGGGCACCGTGATGCCGTTGGTCCGGCCGTCCTGGTTGACGCCCGCTCCGAGGATCACTGCGTGGATCGGATCGCCGTCGCGCAGGGCGTCGTCGAGCCGCTTGAGCGCGACCAGGCCGACGCCCTCTGCCCGGACGTAGCCGTTGGCCTCGGCGTCGAAGGCGCGCGACCGCCCGTCGGGCGAGAGGAATCCGCCCTTCGTCTCGGCGATGGTGTACTGCGGGGCCATGTGGAGCAGGACGCCACCGGCCAGCGCGAGGTCGGTCTCGCGGTTGTTGAGGCTCTGGCAGGCAAGATGCACCGCCACCAGCGAGGAACTGCACGCGGTGTCGATCGACAGGCTCGGGCCGCGGAAGTCGAAGCAGTACGAGAGACGGTTCGAGACCATCGTCATCATCGTGCCGGTGGCGGTGTGCGCGGCCAGCGACGAGAAGCCCAGGTCGGAGAATTGGAGGATCTTGTAGTCCAGCGTGAACGCCCCGACGAAGACAGCGGTGTTGCTGCCGGCGAGCTCCGCGGGCCGCTGTCCGCCGTCCTCCAGCGCCTCCCAGGCCACTTCGAGCAGCTTCCGCTGCTGAGGGTCCATGTGGTCGGCCTCGCGGGGGCTGATCCCGAAGAACGCCGGATCGAACTCGTCGAAGCCGTCGATGTATCCGCCGCGGCCACCGATCAGGCGTCCGGGTTTGTCCTTGTGTCTGCTGCCGAGGCTGCCGACGTCGTAGCGGTCGGCAGGCGTCGGTGTGATGCAGTCCTTGCCCTCCATGAGGTTCTGCCAGTAAGAGCGATGGTCCGACGCACCGCCGGGCAGTCGGCACCCAATGCCGATGATCGCTACCTTGTCGCTCACAGAGGCGCTGTTCATGTCGGGCAAGGTCGTACTCCTAGGTCGTGGCGCCGCGGCACGGCGTGGAAATGCAAGTTCAGGTGGGACCGGTTCCGGGCGCCTTCGCACGGCGCAAGGGGTGGAGAAGGCTGGAAACGATCTCCCCGGTGGGCGGGAACGACGCGGGGTCACCGAGGCCGACCGCGACCGGTTCGCGGCCGGGCCGCCAGGTGTAACTGCCGAAGAGGTGGTCCCAGATCGACAGGTCCGAGCCGTAGTGGCCGGCCTCGGACAGGTCGGTGCTGTGGTGCAGTCGGTGCTGCTCCGGACTGGCGAGCAGATGGTTGAACGGGCCGATGCGCACCTCGATGTTGGCGTGCACGAAATAGCCCTGTGCGGCCACGAAGAGGCCTACGACCAACACGGATCGACTGGAGAACCCGACCAGCGAGAGCGCCAGCTGGACGGTCCCCTGCGCGAAGACGATGTCGAGGACGTGATTGACGCCGTTGTTCGCTACGTTGACCTTTTCCGGCACGTGATGCACGCCGTGCAGCCGCCAGAGCACGGCATTGGTGTGTCCCAGCCGGTGCACCACGTAGCTCGCCAGCGAACCGGTCAGCAGCGCCGCCGGAATTTCCGCCCAGAGGTTGAGCGCGGGCTCCTGCGGCGAGAGTCTCACGACCATCGCGGTGACGAGATACTGGGCGACCGCGCTGGCCGCCATCGTCAGCAGGAAGTAGACACCGTACCAACGCCATTCACGGGCGTCCGGATGCCAGGACCGCTCGTGCGGAATCAGCCGTTCGAGTGCAGTGAGATAGACGATGACGCCGATGAGGAAGAGCGGGCTCACCCGGCCGGGGTCCCAGTCGAGCTGCAGCGCCACGGCGCCCACGGCGACCGTACTCACCAGGAGCAGCGGGTACGCCGACGCGCGCAGGACAGCGCGCGCGAAGAATACCGGAGTATCTTGGCCTCGGGCCCGACCGGAACTCACCTCCGGGCCACCGCCGGGCAGCGGTTCGCAACTTTCCACTCTCAGCACCTTTTCGGAAGGATCCAGCACGGGACAGTGCGCATCAGGGCACACGGTCCGCGAATGAAAATCTGAATTGATTACCTGCGAACGCACGCGACCGGACGAATGTTCGTCGACTGTCACGCGCGGAGAATGGGGACTGAAGTGTGGGAGGAGCCTCTTCATGGGCTCCGCGGGCCTGGGTGTTGCCACCGGGGTCCGCCCTAGTAATTTTTCCCTGATGAGCTGACTCAACCGTCGAATTCAAGCCGCGTGACGGCAGATTGCGGCAGCCGCGACAAAATCAAGAGCGCCCCACAAGCCATCCCAAAATGCCACGCATATTAATTACTTTTCATATCGGCGAATCCATTCGGCGGCACACCGAATGCGACCCGCATCCGGAGATGCGCCCAACTGCGCACCACTCGGGACTCCTTGATATGGCGCCGCAACCACACGGCCCGTTCCGACACGCCCTCGCCCCGACGACCACCGCCCGCCCACGGCCGGCGTTGATCACGGATGTCCGGTAGTCGCCCCCGGCGATCCGATTAAGCGGGGTCGAATAGTCCATTGCCTGGCGAATTCCCCGGAGTTGTCGTCCGCATACGGGCAACTCCCCTTACCTGTAAGCCCGGTGACGCCGGCACTCACGAGGACTCCCCTTCGAGCCACCCGATCCGACGCGATGCCGCAACCGGCATGTCCGGATCCGATGGGCGCCGGCCCGTTCGATGCCCTCGCCCCTCACCCGATCGGCGGTTGCGGCTCGCGCACGACCCCCTGCGCATGGCGACGCGCCAATGGTATGGACATGACGAATTGCCCTGACTAGTCTCGGAGTTGGTCTAGACCTAGTGAAGGCGGGGCGCCCCTTCCTTCACTCGTCTCGCAGCGCCCCCACACCTCCCTCAGGAGCGAAGCATGCGCAGAAGGATCACCTCGTTCGTCCTGGGACTCGGAATGGCCGGAGCCTCTCTGCTCGCCACCACCGGCAGCGCCCAGGCCCATGGCTACACCGACGCCCCCATCAGCCGTCAGCAGCTCTGCGGCATCGGCACCGTGCGCAACTGCGGCCAGATCCAGTGGGAACCGCCGAGCGTCGAGGGCCCGAAGGGCTTCCCCGCCCGTGGTCCGGTCGACGGCACCATCTGCGCCGGCGGCATAGGCCGGTTCTCCGAGCTCGACGACCCGCGCGGCGGTGCCTGGCCCGCGACGCAGGTCACCGCCGGACAGAGCTACACCTTCCGCTGGCAGATCGAGGCCCGGCACGCCACGACCGACTTCCGCTACTACATCACCAAGGACGGATACGACCCCACCAAGCCGCTGACCAGGGCCGATCTGGAGCCTCAGCCGTTCCTGACCGTGCCCTTCGGCGGCCGTCTGCCGGGGTCCACCGTGACCCACTCCGGGGTGCTGCCGCAGAAGTCGGGCAAGCACCTCATCCTCGGCGTCTGGACGATCGCCGACACCGGCAACGCGTTCTACGCCTGCTCGGACGTCACCTTCTGAGTCCGGCCCGCACCAGGTCCCGTTGCCCGGGGCGGGCCCCGCCCCGGGCAGCGGACCATCGGGGAACCGTGCCCCGGCACCCCCGGCCCGCGCTCATTGCGCCGTCTCCGTACCGGTGAGCCGTTGCGGAGACGGCTGTACGGTGACGAGCGCGATGCCGCCGCAGCACACCGCGAGCAGCAGCAGCTCCGCGGCGGACGGCGCGGGCGCGGAGCCCAGTGCCCAGTCACCGAGCCGCACCGTGAAAGGCACGGCCAGTTGCACGGCCGCCGTGAAGACCGGCCCACGCATCAGGATGAGCCGGTGCTGCACGAGATAGGCGGGCGCGTACACGGCCCCGCCCAGCAGCGCGATGCCGCCGATCGCGGCAGGCGTCGGCGGGCGCGAGACCAGCGCGGGCAGCGCCATCGGCAGCAGCAGACAGGTGGCGGCCGCGAGCAGGACGGGCAGCACGGTGAGCGGTGGCAGCCCCGACATCCGCTCCCGGTACAGGAATCCGTAGACCGCGAAGGCCACGGTCGCCCCCGCGACCAGCAGCAGCCCCGTCCCGTCCGCGTTCCCCGCCCCGGCGCCGAGCGCCGCGTAGCCCGCGGCCGCCACGCAGGCGAGCACCGCGCCGAGTGCCTTGCGGAACCCGGAGCGCTCACCGAAGAACAGCGCGCCGACCGCCACCGTGGCGCACGGCAGCAGCGCGACGACGATGTTGGCCAGCGAGGTCCCGATCCGGGATACGGCCAGGAGCGTGCCCGCCGCGTATCCGGCGAATCCCAGCAGGCCCAACAGCCATACGGTGCCCGGCCGGGCGGCGACCCGGCGCAGTTCGGCCCGGCCGTCCGCGCGGGCGGCCGCGACGGCGGTGAGCACCGCGCAGCAGACCGCGGTGCGGCCCACGGCGACGATCAACGGGTCGGTCCCGGTGACCAGGGCGCCGGACAGCAGCCAGGTGCCGGAGAGCAGCAGGACGAGGACGGCCGGCATCGCGTGGCCCCTTCCGTGGACGGCACGGGCGGCGAGAGCGTTCCGGGGCGTCGTCGACGGCTCGGAAGCGGGTGGGGAAGCAGGGCAGCCGGTACGTGGCACCACCCCCGGCCGCTCCCCCGTGGCCGCTGTCCCGCAGCGGCCGACTATAGCGGCGCCGCCGGGCGCTCCGGCCGGGGACCGCCGAAGACCGGCTAAGGGGCGAGGTGGAGGTGGGTGAGGTCGTGCGGGACCGGCCCGTCGTGGCGGAAGAGCGGAGCGCTCTCGCCGTCGGCCGCTGTGGCGGGGGCGTCGGTGAGTCGCAGGCGGGTGCGCAGCCGGCCGTAGAAGTCGTGCGGGCCGAGCCGGACGATCCGCAGGCGGCGCGGTGCCGCGTACGCCCCGAGCCAGTCCCCGGCGTCCAGCACGCCGCGCAGCTGGCCGTCGATGGTGACCGCGGCCTGGCCTGAGTGCGGCAGGACCCGTACGGCGATCGGTTCGTCGGCCGCGGCGACCACGGTGCGGCCGAAGGTCATGTGCGCCGCGACGGGGGTGAAGAGGACCGCGTCCATGCGCGGTGAGACCACCGGCCCCCCGGCGGCGAAGCTGTACGCGGTCGAGCCGGTGGGCGTGGCCATGATGACGGCGTCGGCGGAGTACGAGGCGAGGAGCCTGCCGCCGATGTAGACGCCGAGGCTCACCTGCCGGTCGCGGGCGAGCTTCTCCACCACGATGTCGTTGAGGGCGGTGACGTCCAGGGCCACGCCCCAGCCCTCCGCCGCGGCCTCCGCGTCCGGGGCGACCTGGGGCGGCGGCAGCATCGGGCGGCGGCCGTAGCCCATCAGGGCGTCGATGTCCGGGGGTACTTCGAGCACCCGGGAGGCCCGCATGGTCAGGGTCATGCGCTCCTCGAACTCCGCCCGGCCCCGGCGGACGGCGTCGAGCGCCCGGACCACGTCGGCGGACGGGACCTCGGTCAGGAAGCCGACGCGCCCCAGGTCGATCCCGAGCACGGCGCCGTCGTTCTTCGCGGCGATCCTGGCGCCGCGCAGGAACGTACCGTCGCCGCCGAGCGTCACGATCAGATCGGGGTTCCCGGCGACGTCGGCCTCCTCGCGTCCGCCGCGCCTGTGTCCGTCGTCCCGCCACACGTCGATGTCGGTGCAGGGGATCGCCTCCCGGGCGCACCAGTCGCGTACGACGCCGGCCGCGACGACGGCCTCGGGGCGGCCCTGGTGCACGACGACTCCGACCCGTTCGACACCCATCCCGCCCACTGCTCCCCGTGTTCCGACGACGCTCCTCGTCCCACTGTGGGCAATGCGGGGCGGGTCCGCCCGTCGCCGGGGCGGCGCTGCGTCCGGTCGGGCGACGGGCGCGAACGGGCGCGGCCCGCCGGTGGAGGATCTCCGCCGACGGGCCGCGCACCGCACGGAAGGTGCCCCGGTCAGGACTGGACGTCCTCCGGAATGCTGACCAGCCAGCGGGTCTCGCGGCGGGGCCGCAGATAGAGCGCCCAGTAGAGCGTGGCGACCGCGGTGATGCCGCCGGTCCACAGCAGGTACTCGGCCTCCTGCTGGGTCAGGATGTACGCCAGCACGGCGATCAGCAGCACGGGGACCGCGGGCCACAGCGGCATGCGCCAGGCCGGAGCCTCGCGGTGCGTGCCGCGGCGGCAGAGCAGGGCCGCGACGGCGACCAGCAGGTACATGGCGGTGACGGAGACGCCGGTGACGCCGTACAGGGTGTCGAGGTTGACGAAGCAGAGTGCCGCGCCGGGTACGCCGACGACCAGGGTCGCGACCCACGGCGAGCCGAACCGGCCGAGCCGGGCCAGGGCGTTGTTGACCGGTGCGGGCCATGCCTTGTCGCGGGCCGAGGCGAAGAGCACCCGGGAGTTCTGGATGACCATGACGATGCCCGCGTTGATGATCGCGAGGGCGACGCAGAGGCTGACGAAGGTGCCGACCGCCGAGTTGGACCAGGCGGTGACCATGGTGCTGAGGTCGCCGGAGGTCAGGGCCTCCAGGTCCGGGGCGCCCATGGTGATGGCGATGACCGGGATCAGGATGACGGCGGTGGAGATGGCGAGGGTGGCGAGCACGGTGCGGGCCACGTTGCGCCGCGGGTTCTCCAGTTCCTCGGAGAGGTAGACGGCGGTGGAGAAGCCCTGGGTGATGAAGAGCGCGATGGCCAGTCCGGAGACCACCATCATCGCGGTGACGGTGGAGTGGGAGCCGCCCTCGGAGGCGACCGTGCCGTGCACCAGAGCCGATCCGCCGCGCTCGGTGTGGGCGAAGCCCAGTACGGCGACGACGCCCGCCGCGATCACTTCGAGGACCAGGAAGATTCCGGTGATCCACGCGTTGGCGCGCAGGTCCAGCAGACCGGCGAGGGTGGCGAGCAGCATGACCCCGGCGCCCGCGACGGGGGCCGGTATGTGCACGATGGGCGCCAGGTAGTCCGCCGTCCCCATGGAGATCACCGGGGGCACGATCATCACGACCAGCAGCGACAGCACGAAGACGAGCCATCCGGCGAGCCGTCCCGCCATGGTCGACACCATGGCGTACTCGCCGCCGGCGCTGGGGATGAGGGTGCCCAGTTCCGAGTAGCAGAAGGCGACCGCGATGCAGAGCAGCGAGCCGATGGCGATGGTCAGGGCCGTGTACGTGCCGAGGCTGGAGAAGAGGTCCGGCACGACCACGAAGAGGGTCGAGGCGGGCGTCACACAGGACAGCGTGAGCAGCGTGCCGCCCACGACGCCGATGGAGCGCTTGAGCTTCTGGGGGGTGGGGCCGGTCGCCGGGGCGAGCGCCTGTGGTGCGCTGAGCGTGTCGGTCATCGTGCGGTTCCGATCAAAAGGTGCGGTGTTTGAGCACGGGAGCGGTATCGCCTCCAGACGAGGACGTGGTGAGTGGTTTCGTCGCTCCCAGCGCGCCATGCAATCCTGACGTGATCCGCAGGTCAAGAGGTGTTCACCTTCGGAATTCGTTGTTCCAGTGATCCATTTCGACGATTTGACGCTAACTGTGTAGGGAACATCGGGGGATCGGCAGGTGCGGGAACCGAAGGCCGGACCGAGGGAAATTTTCCCCCTCGTCCGGCATCCGGCGAATGCGTGCGACCCATGGGTCGCGCATTCGCCGCGCCGGTGCCAGCCTGGATGCATGGCTTGGGCGTCATGGACGACTTGTGGTGTGTTCTCCGGGCACGGCGGCGTGCTCACGGAGGAGGTCGGTGTCCTGTCCGGGGACCTGACCGTGCACACGACCTGGGCCGAGGACACGGCCCAGATCACGGTGCAGTACTCGGGGGCGATCGACTGGTTCACGATGGCGGGCAGCCCCGTGGCGTGCTGTTCGGAGGAGGACAGCCGCCGCCTGCACGACGCCGCGGTGCAGGCGGTACGCAACGGGGCGGCGGCCACCGTGCCCCTCCCGCCCCGCGCCGGACAGCCGGAGCGGGCGGCGGAGTCCGCCCCGGAGTGACGGAGGTCAGTAGGCCCCGTCGACGTTGTCGATGGAACCGTAGCGGTCGGCGGCGTAGTTGCACGCCGCGGTGATGTTGGCGACGGGGTCGAAGCTGTCCGTTGACGTGCCGGGCACGTGGTAGGCGAGGAAGGTCGGATCGATGATCTGGAGGAGCCCCTTGGAGGGGGTTCCGGCGGCGGCGTTCGAGTCCCAGCCGTTGACGGCGAGCGGGTTGCCCGAGGACTCGCGCATGATGTTGCGGTGGATGCCCTCGTAGCTGCCGGGGATGCTGTGCTCGGCCATGACCGCGAGGGACTGCTTGATCCAGCCGTCCAGATCGTTCGTGTACGCCGAGGGCTGCCCGGCGGACGCGGTGGCGGTCGGCGGAGCCGGTGTCGCCGAGGCCGCCCGAGCGCCGAACAGCGGCAGCAACAGAACGGCCGCCCCTGCGCCCACGGCTATGAAACCCCTGGTCAGCGAGGCGTAGGTGCGACGACGGCACGTAGCGGTGAAGCGCATGGTGGTTCCTCTCCGTCGCCTGCGAGGTGAGCTGTCGGGTTCGGGCTGGAGCTGCCCGGCCGCGCGGGAGCGCGACTTCACCCCGAGCCGTCCGGGTGTCCGGACCGGCGATGTGCCTGGGTTCCCCGCTCCTGCCGTGCACAAGTGGTCGGAATGCGCCGGACAGCGGCAGGATTCGGCGTTCCGTCCGGATTGACGGAGACCGTAAGCGAGAAGAACCGAAAGGGACAAGACCCTAATTTCCACTTGCAATTCACCAACAAGATCAAGTCGTTGGATTCCCGGTCACCCCACTCGCGTCGACCGGGCCCGAAGCCTTGCGGGCAAAGGGCTCCGAAGCGCGTGGCGCGACCCCCGCCGACAGGATGTGACTCGCGCCACGGAACAACGAAAGGCGCCTTTCGGATCCGTCCCGCGCGTCGCCCCGCGGACCGGCCGGCGTTGCCTTCCCCTCCACCCTGCGGTTATGGTTCCTATGTCCTGTTGTCTCCGATAGAGGTGGACGTTGCGCATCTGAGGTCCGCGAACACCGCGCGGTACGGCTCCCGGCCGTACGCCCGCCACGCTGTCGCAGTGCTTCCGCACTGCCCGTGGCATCCGCGTGGATGCGACCTCGGTGCATGGCCCGTCCATCGATCTCCAGGACCGCCGCACCCTTTCTCCGCTGCCCGGTCGCCGCGTGGTGCTCGCATACGAATCCCCGTTCATTGCGTATGCGACTCGACTGCGAGGAAAACCATGGCGACACCCACCGCGCCCAGCGCCTCCCTCACCTGCTCCGCCCTGACCTTCCGATGGCCGGACGGCACCACGGTCTTCGACGGGCTCTCGCTGAGCGTCGGCCGTGGCCGGATCGGACTCGTCGGCAACAACGGTGCGGGCAAGTCCACCCTGCTGCGGTTGCTCACCGGTCAACTGCGCCCGTCCGAGGGCTCGGTGACCATCGGCGGCAGCCTCGCCCATCTGCCGCAGAACATCACCCTCGACACCGCCCTGCGGGTGGACCGCGCGCTCGGCATCGCGGAGCGGCGCGAGGCACTGCGGGCCATCGAGTCCGGAGACGTCGACGAGAAGCACTTCGAGACGATCGGCGAGGACTGGGACGTCGAGGAGCGGGCCCTGGCGACCCTGGGCTCGCTCGGTCTCGACGGCGTCGGACTCGACCGTACCGTGGGCGAGTTGTCCGGCGGGGAGACCGTGCTGCTGCGCCTCGCGGCGCTGCTGCTGGAACGGCCCGACGTCCTGCTCCTGGACGAACCCACCAACAACCTGGACCTGTTCGCCCGCCAGAGGCTGTACGGGGCCGTCGACTCCTGGCACTCGGGCGTACTGATCGTGGTCAGCCACGACCGCGAACTGCTGGAGCGCGTGGACCGCATCGCCGAGCTGCGCGCCGGATCGGTGAACTGGTACGGCGGCGGCTGGTCCGCCTACCAGGAGGCCGTGGCCGCCGAACAGGAGGCCGCCGGACGGACGCTCCGTGCCGCCGAGGCGGACGTACGCCGCCAGAAACGCGAGCTGGAGGAGACTCGCACGAAACTGGCCAGGCGTCAGCGCGCCGGCAGGAAGGCCGAGGCGGAGGGCGGGCTGCCGAAGATCCTGGCAGGCCGCCGCAAGCGGTCCGCCCAGGAGTCGGCGGGCAAGCTCCGCGGCGTTCACGAGGAACGGCTCGGCGAGGCTCGCGAGCGACGGGAGGAGGCAGCGGACGCGATCCGCGACGATGCCGAGATCCGGGTGAGCCTGCCGCACACGGCGGTGCCCACCGGACGCACCGTGCTGTCCGTGAGCGAACTGCGCCCCCGGTTCGGCCGACTGCGCGAAGGGCGCCTCCAGGTGCAGGGGCCCGAACGGATCGCGCTCGTCGGCCGCAACGGCGCGGGGAAGACGACGCTGCTGCGTACGCTCACCGGCGAGCTGGCACCGTTGTCCGGCGAGGCCAGGACCTTCGTCCCGACGCGGTTCCTCCCCCAGCGGCTCGACGTGCTGGACCCGGAGCTGAGCGTCGCGGCGAACGCCGCCCGCATGGCCCCCGGGGTCACCGACAACCACATCCGCGCCCAGCTCGCACGCTTCCTGTTCCAGGGAAAACGCGCCGAGCAGCCGGCGGGCACCCTCTCGGGCGGCGAGCGGTTCCGTGCCGCGCTCGCCGCGACGATGCTCGCCGCACCGGCGCCGCAGCTGCTGATGATGGACGAGCCGACCAACAACCTCGACATCGCGAGCGTGCGGCAGCTGACCAGCGCGCTGGAGGCCTACGAAGGCGCACTGCTGATCGCCAGTCACGACCTGCCGTTCCTGGAAGCGGTCGGCACGACGCGGTGGCTGCTGGTCGAGGAGGGGCTGCGCGAGACATCCCCGCAGGAGGTGGCCGAACTGCTCTCCGCGCCCACGGCTCCTGTCGGGGTCAGAGCCGGTCGATGATCTTGTTCATCTGCTCGATCTCCGCGGTCTGGGCCGTGACGACGGCTTCGGCGAGCTTCTTCGCGTCGGCGTTCCTGCCCTGCTTCTGCTCGTCCTCGGCCATGGTGACCGCGCCCTCGTGGTGGCCGATCATGAGCTGGGCGAACTTCTTGTCGAAGTCCCTGCCCTTGGCGGCCTCGAGTTCGGCCATGTCCTTGTCGGACATCATTCCGGGCATGCCCGCGCCGTCCGTTCCATGGTCCATCCCGGGCATGTCACCCATCGAGGAGTCCGGCAGCGGCTTGCCCCAGGACGTGAGCCAGCCCTTCATCGTGTTGATCTCGGGGTCCTGTGCGCTCTCGATCGCGGTGGCCAGCTTCTTGATCTCGGCGTCGGCGGCCCGGCCGTCGGCAAGCTTCGCCATCTCGATGGCCTGCTGGTGGTGCGGGATCATCTGCTGCGCGAACTCCACGTCCGCGTCGTTGAACGTACCGGCGGCGGCCGGGGCGGACGCCTTGGCCGAGCCGTGGTCCATGCCCGGCCCGGCGGAGTCGTGCGAGGAGTCGTCGGAGGAACCGCAGGCCGTCAGGGCCAGGGCGAGTGCGGCGGTGGTGCCGACCGTCGCGAGCGTGCGACGGTGGCGGGCGGCGAAGGGCGGAAGAACAGACATCACGGTTCTCTTCTCAGGTGGATGCGCCACGTTCGTGACGCGCGGAAGGGCAGGGTGATCCGGCCGGTCGGGCCCGTGGGCCGTGGACCGGCGGATTCCTGTCACGTCCGCGCGACGCACACCTGGAGAAGCAGTTGCCGGCCGGCCCGCGGTGGTCCCCGCCGCGCCGGTCCGCGTACGGCGGCGCGGCGCCCGGTCAGCACCCCGGCGGTCAGCAGCACCAGGCCGAGTGCCATCAGCAGCGGCAGCACCCGGTCCCGGGACTGGGTGAACACGCAGGACTCGCCGCCCGCCACGGGCATCGCGGCGGCCACCCGATCGGCCCCGTCCTCCGCGGCCATGGCGGCATGGCCGCCGGGCTGCGCCGCACCCGGCGCGGCGGCGGCCATGGCCCGCGCGTCGTGACAGCCCTCCACGGCACTGGCGGGCGCTCCGTGCATGAGGAACAGACCGAACAGGACGGCGCACAGCACGAACAGCCGGGACGCTCCCGGTGCGCGTGTCCGTCCGCGATCCACGGCTGCCTCGAATCCTGGCTCGTACGAGTCCTGCGATACGCGCCCGACGATACCCCCACCGGGTTCCCTTCCCCTCGGCGCCCCCGCGCCGGGCGGGCCGCGAAACGCATGCGGAACCACAAACCTCCGATTACTCTCATATCCGGATCTATGGCACCGGCCTTCGCGGACCGACAGGAAGCGGGTTCCCCATGGGGCGGCTCAGGAACTCGGGACTCGCCGGGGAACTCTCCGCGGAGTTCCTCGGCACGCTGATCCTCATCCTCTTCGGCTGCGGGGTCGTGGCCCAGGTCGCGGCGGGCGGTGCGCTCACCGAACCTCCGGGGGGCCTCGGGAACCACGACAGCATCGCCTGGGCATGGGGGCTCGGCGTCACCCTGGGCGTCTACGTCGCGGGCCGCCTGAGCGGCGCTCATCTCAATCCGGCGGTGACGGTCTCGCTGGCCGCGTTCAAGGGCTTCCCCTGGAACAAGGTGGCGCCGTACTCGCTCGCGCAGGTCGCGGGCGCGTTCGTCGGGGCGCTGCTGGTGCGGTGGAACTACTCGGAGGCGCTGGCGCAGGTCGACCCGGGGCACACGGTCAAGACGCAGGGGGTGTTCTCCACCCTCCCCGCCAACGGGAACCACACGCTCCCGATCCATGAGTGGGGGGCCTTCCGCGACCAGGTCATCGGTACCGCGATCCTCGTCCTGCTGATCTTCGCGGTGACCGATCTCCTCAACACGCCGCCGGGCGCCAACCTCGGCCCGTTCGTCGTGGGCCTCATCGTGGTGGCCATCGGCATGGCTTTCGGCACCAACGCCGGATACGCGATCAACCCGGCCCGTGACCTCGGCCCCAGGCTCGCGAGCTTCCTCACCGGGTACGGCGGGGCCTGGCGGGACCAGTACGGGGAGCTCTACTTCTGGGTGCCCATCGTGGGGCCGCTGGTCGGCGGCCCGGTGGGCGCCTTCGTCTACAAGGTCCTCATCAGCTCCTTCCTGCCCTCGGCCGACAAGGAGCCGGAGGGCAGGACCCCCGTACTGCCCGAGACATGAGACCCGGTCCGCGCGGCGGATCCGGATCGAGGAGAGGCGGCATGCCATGGCGGACTTCATCGGCGCGGTGGACCAAGGCACCACCAGCACCCGCTTCATGATCTTCGATCACGGCGGGAGCGAAGTGGCCAGGCACCAGCTGGAGCACGAGCAGATCCTGCCCCGCTCGGGCTGGGTGGAGCACGATCCGGTGGAGATCTGGGAGCGCACCAACTCGGTGATGCAGACCGCGCTGCGCACCTGCGGGCTGAGCGGCACGGATCTGCACGCGATCGGGATCACCAACCAGCGCGAGACGACCGTCGTGTGGGACCCGCGCAACGGCCGTCCGTACTGCAACGCCATCGTGTGGCAGGACACCCGCACCGACTCGATCGCCAAGGCCCTGGAGGACGCGGGGCACGGGGAGGTGATCCGGCGCAAGGCCGGGCTGCCTCCGGCGACGTACTTCTCCGGCGGAAAGATCAAGTGGATCCTCGACCATGTCGAGGGCGTACGGGAGGCCGCGGAGCGGGGGCACGCCCTGTTCGGGAACACCGACTCCTGGGTGCTGTGGAACCTCACCGGCGGCCCCGACGGGGGTATCCACGCCACCGATGTGACCAACGCCAGCCGGACGATGCTGATGAACCTGGAGACGCTGGACTGGGACGAGGAGTTGCTGGAGATCTTCGGCGTGCCCCGGGTGATGCTCCCGGTCATCCGGCCGTCCTCCGACCCCGAGGCGTACGGGCGCACCCGCACGTCCCGGCCGTTGCGGGCCGCGGTGCCGATCGCCGGGGTCCTGGGCGACCAGCAGGCGGCCACGGTGGGGCAGGTGTGCTTCGAGCCCGGCGAGGCGAAGAACACCTATGGCACCGGCAACTTCCTGCTGCTCAACACCGGTACGACGCCGGTCCGGTCGAAGCACGGCCTGCTCACCACGGTCGCCTACCGGTTCGGCGACGATCCGGCGGTCTACGCGCTGGAGGGCTCCATCGCGGTCACCGGCTCGGCGGTGCAGTGGCTGCGCGACCAGATGAAGGTGATCAGGGACGCGGGCGACAGCGAGCGGCTCGCCCGGACGGTGGACGACAACGGCGGGATGTACTTCGTCCCGGCCTTCTCGGGCCTCTTCGCCCCGTACTGGCGCTCGGACGCCCGGGGCGCCATCGTCGGCCTGGCCCGGTACAACACCAACGCCCATCTGGCGCGGGCCACTCTGGAGGCGATCTGCTACCAGAGCCGGGACGTCGTGGAGGCGATGGAGCAGGACTCCGGTGTGCATCTCGATGTGCTCAAGGTCGACGGCGGGGTGACGGCCAACGACCTCTGCATGCAGATCCAGGCGGATGTGCTGGGCGTCCCGGTCAGCCGCCCGGTGGTCGCCGAGACGACGGCGCTGGGTGCGGCGTACGCGGCCGGGCTGGCCACCGGTTTCTGGCGGGACCAGGGCGAGTTGCGGGAGCACTGGCAGGAGTCGAGGCGCTGGGAGCCGCAGTGGGACGAGGACCGGCGGGCCCGGGGGTACGCGGACTGGAGGCGTGCCGTGCGGCGCACCCTGGACTGGGTGAACGTGGAGTGACCTCGCCGGCGCGCCGTGCGGACCCGGCCGGGGTCCGTCCGCACGGCGCGCCGGGGCTCAGGCGTCGGTCCGCAGTCCGGCCAGGAGCTGGTAGACGGTCTCGGTGCCCTGGCGCAGTGCCTCGACACCGATGTGTTCGTCGGTGCCGTGCATGCGCTTGAGCATGTCCCGGTTCACGGTGAACGGGTACATGCCGTACACGGGTACGTTCTGTTCCCGGAACGGGACCGCGCTGGTGACGGCCTCGAACTGGCAGGCGGTGGCCCGTACTCCGGGATGGGTGCGGCGCACCGCGCTCCGCCAGGCGTGGAAGACGTCCGTGTCGTGGTCGGAGTCGGGGGTGGCGAGATAGCCGCGCAGCCGGTCCAGGGCCTCCTGCTCGCTCTCGCCGGGGTTGCCGACCACGCTCAGCGTGGCCCGGTTGCCGATCAGCGAGCGCAGTTCCGCCACCACGCGTCCCGGGTCGTCCGCCCCCGGCAGGAAGGCGGCCCGGAACTCCGCGGTCGCCGTGCCCGGCACGATGCTCGGGTAGTAGCCGGACCGGGCGGCGGTGAACGCCAGCGTGGTCCGCAGCATCGCGTTGTGCAGCTCGGGGGTCTCGCTGAGCCGCACCACCTCCTCCCCCGCCCTGTTCCGCCGCTGGTCCGTGCGGGCGTCGAGCATCTCCCTCAGCGCCCCGGCGAACGCCTCGTCGGCGGTCGCCCCGGCCAGTTCGGTGAAGTACTCCCGGGACAGGGCGTTCGGGCGTATGTGGGCGCGCCACTGCCCGAGCTGGTCGAGCACCTCGCCCAGCCGGATCACCGCCTGCCCGCTGAACGGCTTGGAGGTGTGGGTGGCGTACGAGGCGGTCTCCAGGCGCAGCAGCAGGGACCGTTTGTCGTTGCAGGTGAGTGAGGCGATCATGGGCGTGGTGCCGTCGCGCTGGTTGAGGACCCAGCCGCCCTCGGTGATGACCGCGCCCGCCGACACCTTGCCGGGGTGTTCGGTGAGGAGCCAGCGCACGCCGTAGGGGCCCTGTTCCTCGTCGCAGTCGGACCAGAAGACGATGTCGCGGTCGAAGGCGGCTCCCTCGCGGACATGGCGCAGCAGGGCGGCGACGAAGGCCGCGTTGACGCCCTTCATGTCCAGCGCGCCGCGGCCGTACAGCTTGCCGTCCCTGATCTGACCGGCGAAGGGGTCCGTCTCCCAGCGGTCTCCGGTGGCGGGCACCACGTCGGAGTGGCCGAGCAGGACCAGGGGCTGTTTCGTGGCCGTCCCGCGGCCGGGGACGCGGGCGAAGAAGTGGACGTTGCCGTCCTTCGGGGTGGGCACGATCTCGGTGCCGACCCCGGCGGACCGGAAGAGGTCCTGGAGCATCCGGGCGAGCGGCAGGGTGACGGCGCCGTCGCCCGGGTTGCTGGTGTTCTGGCGGATCATGGCGACGGCGAGGGCCACGGGGTCGGTGGGGTCGCCGTCGAAGGAGGTGTCCTCCTTCGACGGCGTCGCGGTGTCGGCCCGCGCCGCGGGTGCGGCCGAGGCCACCGCGCCGAGGCCCAGCACCGTGGACGCGACGGCCGTCGCCCCGGCGCCGAGCACGAAGCGCCGGGAGGGCCGGGTCGCGGGGAGTGTGCCGAGGCAGGCGGAGACGACCGCGGCCGGGTTCTCCTGGTGGGCGTAGTGCCCGCCCTCGACGGACGCCAGGGTGCATTCGCCCCGGGTCCACTCGGCCCAGCGGCGCACGGTGACCTCGGGGACGTGCGGGTCGTCGGTGGCCCACACCGCGCGCAGCTCGACGTGCGGAACGGCCCCTCGCCGTCCGTCGTAGCCGGCGGCCAGCCGCAGATCGGCGAGGACGGGAGGCAGCAGCACCTCTTCGAACTCGGGGTCCGCCAGCAGTTCCGGATCGGTGAGTCCGGTTCCGGCGACGAAGGCGCGGGCGTCCTCGACGGTCACCTCCTCGCCTCTGCCGTGGAAGTCGCCGGGGCACTGTCCGGCCACGGCGCACAGCCGTGCGACGGGCACCTGGGAGTCGAGCAGTCTGCGGCAGGTCTCGTAGGCGAGCAGGGCGCCGAGGCTGACGCCGATCAGTACCAGGCGCCGTTCGCCCCGCAGTTCACGTATTCCGGCGGCCACCGCGTCGGCGTAGACGGCCATGTCCGTGACGGGCTCCTCGTCGACGCGGGTGCCGCGGCCCGGTGGCAGGACGAGGGCGAGGGCGGTGTCCTCGGGGAGCCGGTCGCGCCAGCCCGCGAACGTGGAGCCGTGGGCGCCGGTGGGTGCGAAGCAGACGGCGAGGGTGGTGGTGTCCGGTTTCTGCCCGTCCGGCACGCTCAGCCATGCGCTGTTCATATCCGCTCCTCCTGCTGGATCTCGCGGCACGCGGCGGCGATGGCGGTGACGGTGGGTGCGCCGAGGATGCGGCGCAGCGGGACGCGGCGGCCCGCCACGGCCGCCAGCCGGTTGGCGAGCCGTACCGCGAGCAGGGAGTGGCCCCCGGCGTCGAAGAAGTTCTGGTCGGCCGAGGCGGGCGGTGCGCCGAGCAGTTCGTGCCAGAGTTCGGCGACGGCGGTCTCGGTGGCGTCGGCCGGGGTGAATCCGGCCGCTGCGGGCTGTCCGATGTCCGCCACGAGGGCGGCGAGGGCGGTGCGGTCGAGTTTGCCGTTGGTGCCGAGCGGGAGCCGGGGGACGCGCTGGATGCGGGCGGGCAGCATGTAGTCGGGCAGCCGGTCGCGCAGATGGGCGCGGAGGGCCGCCTCCGCCGGTTCGCCACCGGAGGTGGTGACGCAGGCGACGATGCGTGGTTCGCCGTCCTCGGTCTGCGCGTAGACCCCGGCGTCGGTGACGTCGGGGGCCTTGCGGAGGGTGGCCTCGATCTCCTCCAGTTCGACGCGGTAGCCGCGCACCTTGATCTGGTTGTCGGCGCGGCCGGTGATTTCCAGTCCCCCGTCCGGGAGCAGGCGGCCCCGGTCGCCGGTGCGGTAGTGGCGGGTTCCGGCGTCGTCGGTGGTGAAGCGGTCCTCGCCGTCGCCGCCTACGTAGCCGAGGGCCAGGGGTGGCCCGGCGATCCATACCTCGCCGGTGACACCGGCCGGCAGCCGGCGGCCGAGCCGGTCGCGGACGGAGAGCGAGGCACCCGCCACGGGGCTGCCGACCGGGACGCGTCCGGCGTCGGCGGGCAGCAGGGCGGTGTCGTACGCGGCGACGTTGGAGGCGGTCTCCGTCATGCCGTACAGGTTGAGCAGGGTGGTGCCGGGCCAGATTTCGCGGAAGCGCCGGACGGTTTCCACCGGGAGGGCGTCGGCACCGCTGGTGACCAGCGCCGGGCGGTGCCCGCGGGGGCGGTCCGCGCTCTCCGCCAGCAGTCCGGCGATGAGCTGGGGGGTGAGGAAGAGATGGGTGATGCGCTCCTGTTCGACGACCGCGGCGAGGAGCGCGGGGTCGAGGAGTTCGTCGGTGGTCAGTACGGCGGACGGGACGCCCTGGAGCAGTCCGCCCAGCAGCTCCCAGGGCGAGGCGACCAGGGCGAGTGACTTCTGGACCGCGAGCACCGAGTCCGGGGCGAACGGGTGGTCCCGCCACATCCATTCCAGCCTGCCCCGGACCGAGCGGTGGCTGATGCGTACGCCCTTGGGGTTTCCGGTCGTTCCGGAGGTGTAGACGATGTGGAACAGCGCGTCCTCGTCCGGCTCCCGCTCGGGCGCCTGGTGCAGCGGTCCGTCGGCGAGGGGGGCCAGGGTGACGCGCGGCGCGTCCAGGGTGGGGAACTGGTCGAGCCCGGGTTCGGCCAGTACGCAGTGCGGTCCGGTCTCCTCCACCATCCGGCGCTGCCGGCGCACGGGGATCGCGGGGTCCAGCCCGAGGTAGGCGGCGCCGGTCTTCAGTACGGCGAGGACACCGGCGACGGCGGCGGGGCCGCGCTGGGCGGCGAGCGCCACCAGGGAGCCGGGGCCGGTGCCCTTGGCGGTGAGCCGGGCGGCCAGCCGGCCGCTCCATTCGTCGAGTTCGCGGTAGCTGACGCTGGTGCCGGTGTGGCGCAGGGCGGTGGCCCGGGGGCGGGCCGCCACCTGCTCGGCGAAGCGTTCCAGCAGGGTCGGCGTGGTCATCGTTGATCGTCTCCGGGCAGCAGATCGAGGGAACGAACGGTGGTGTGCTCGGCGCGGTGCGGGTCGGTGAGGGCCCGCAGGGCGATCAGGGTGGACTCCAGGATGTTGCGGGCGGCCGGTGCGTCGAGCAGTTCTCGCTGGTAGGCGTACTGGAGGAGGAGTTGGCCGGGGCCGTGCGGCTGGACGTACAGGGCGCAGTCGTACTTGGTGTAGCCGGTGTCCAGTTCGACGAAGCGGAAGCGGACGCCGGAGGCGGTGGTGGCCCGCGCCGGGTAGGGCAGCATGTTGAGCATGGTCTGGAAGACCGGGGTGGCCGACGAGCTCCGCGACGCGGCCGGGAGCCTGCGCAGCGTCCAGCCGAAGGGGTGCTCGGCGGCGGCGTAGGCGTCGTACACCGTCTCCCTGACCTGCGCGGTGAACGCGGCGAGGGTGGCGGCCGGGTCGAGGTTCAGGCGCAGGGGCAGCATGGCGAGCGTGAAGGCGGGTACGTCGGCGGTCTCCGGCCGCTCCCGGCCCGCCATCGGGGCTCCGACGATCACGTCGTCGGTGTCGCCGTAGTAGCCCAGGGCCAGGGCGTATGCGGCCAGCAGGGGGACGAAGGCGGTGGCTCGGGCGGTCACCGCGGTCTCGCGCAGCCGCTGGGTGAGTTCGTCGTCGAGGACCGCCTCGGTGATCTCGCCCCGGTAGGTGGGGGCGACGGGCCGTGGTCTCTGGGCGATCTGGAGGGCCGGGAGGTCGCCCGCGAGGCGGCGCAGCCAGTACTCCCCCGCCTCGGCGACCTCGTCGGTGGCCAGCCGTTCCGTCAGGTGGTCGAGGTAGCGGTCGTAGCGGGTGGCGCGTTCGGGGTCGGGTCCGGTGGGCGGCCGTTCGTAGAGTTCGGCCAGCCGCTGGAACAGTACGGTCGCTCCCCAGCCGTCGAGGAGGAGTTCGTGCATGGTGACCAGGAGCCGGTGCTGTCCGCCCGGCAGTCTGAACAGCGCGGCGCGCAGGGCCGGTTCGGCCAGGAGGTCGAAGGGCCGGGCGGCCTCCTCGGACGCCGCCTCGCGGAATGCCTCGGCGGTGGTTTCCCGGGCTTCGGTGGGCAGTGGCACCTCCCAGTGCGGGTAGTGGTGCACCACCTCGTGCCCCGTCTCCCCGCCCTCGGCCTTCTCGGTCTCGGCGAACCGGGCGAGGAGGAGCGGGTTCTCGGCGAGCAGCAGCTGCCAGGCCCGGGCCAGGCGTGGTACGTCGAGCGGGCCGTCGAGTTCCAGGGAGCCCTGGTAGCTGTAGTAGGGGCTGTGCGGGTCGAGCCGCCAGTGGAAGTAGACCCCGGCCTGCTGGGGTGTGAGCGGCCGGGTGCGCGGTGTGCCGTCGTGCGGTGCCGCCGGGCGGGCCCCAGACCTGGGCCGCGCCGCGTGGCCGAGTGCGGCGAGGGCGGCGGGACTGCCGTCGCGCAGCACCTCGCGCAGTCCGGCCGCCGATCCGGTCTCGCGCAGGGCGGCGACCAGCCGCATGGCGAGCAGGGAGTCGCCGCCCAGCTCCAGGAACTTGTCGTTCCTGCCGACCCGGCCGGTGCCGAGGAGTCCGGCGACGAGCGCCGCGATCTCGGTCTCCGCCCCGCCGCGCGGCGGGCTGTAGGCGCGGGTGCCGGGGCGGCCGCGGCGCGGTGGTGCGGGCAGGGCCTTGTAGTCCGTCTTGCCGTTGCGGGTGAGCGGGAGCCGGGGCAGTACGACGAAGGTGTGCGGCACCATGGGGGCGGGAAGCCGGTCGCCCAGGTGGGTGCGCAGCGCCTCCTCCGCCGGCTCTTCGCCGGCGGCGGTGACGTAGGCGACGAGCCGGGGCGGCGGTGCGGCCGCCGGGGTGTGGGCGCTCTCCCGGGCGACCAGGGCTCCGGTGTCGTCGGGGGTGTGGACGGTGACGGCGCAGGCGGCCACGGCGGGGTGGCCGCCCAGTACGGCCTCGATCTCGGCGAGTTCCATGCGTACGCCGCCGAGCTTCACCTGCCGGTCGACCCGGCCCAGGTATTCCAGCTGGCCGTCCCGCCGTACGCGGACGGCGTCACCGGTGCGGTAGAGGCGTCCGCCGTCGGCGGCGGCGAAGGGGTCGGTGAAGAAGGCGCGCGCGGTGCGTTCGGGGTCGCCGAGGTAGCCGCGGCCCACGACGGGTCCCCCGACGAACAGCTCGCCCGTCTCCCCGTGCGCGCAGGCGTGCCAGTGCCCGTTCTCCTCGCGCAGTACGTACAGTTCGGCGTTGCCGATGGGCGAGCCGATCGGCAGATGGCGTACGCCGGGATCGGGCGGGCCCAGCTCGGCGTGGGTGACGTCGTCGGAGCATTCGGTCGGGCCGTAGGCGTTGAGCAGCCGGATCCCGGGCAGGGTCCCGTGCCACCGCCGGGCGAGCGCGGGGGGCAGTTCCTCGCCGGTGGCGATCATCCAGCGCAGGGAGCCGGGCCTGGTTCCCGCGTTCTCCTGGGCGTCGAGGAGGAAGCGCATCAGGGTGGGCACG
Organism: Streptomyces sp. NPDC056347; assembly: GCF_042262625.1. Lineage (NCBI taxonomy): Bacteria > Bacillati > Actinomycetota > Actinomycetes > Kitasatosporales > Streptomycetaceae > Streptomyces > Streptomyces sp. NPDC056347. The sequence goes on from NZ_JBHJQP010000006.1 coordinate 79,374, forward strand.
GTCTCCAGCACGGTGGTTCCGCGTCCGCGCAGCTCGTCCAGGAGAAGGGCACCGTCCTGGGCCCGCTCGTCGGAGAAGATCTGCACGCGGCCGCCGACGAGCAGTGGGGCGAGCATCTGCCAGACGGAGATGTCGAAGCTTAGCGGTGCGGTCTGGGCCAGCCGGTCGTCGGCGGTCAGCCCGAGGTCGTCGATCTTGGCCCGGAGGTGGTTGAGCATCCCCCGGTGTTCGACGATCGCCGCCTTGGGGCGGCCGGTCGAGCCCGAGGTGTAGAGGACGTAGCGCACTTCGTCGGGGGCGGGCGGCAGGGTCCGGGTGTGCGGGGTGCCGGCCGGTCGCGGTGGTGTGGTGGGTACGCCCGCGGCGCGGGCGCCCTTGACCAGTTCCCCGCTGTCCGCCGGTGTACCGGTGGTCAGCAGCAGTGCGGCGCCGCTGTCGGTGAGCAGGGATTCGACGCGGGCGGCGGGCCAGCCCGCGTCCACCGGCAGGTAGACGGCGCCCAGGAGTTCCAGGGCGAGGAAGGCGGTGATGACGTCCGCGCCGCGTCGGCCGCCGACCGCGACGATCGTGCCTTCCCGGACGCCGGCGGCGGCCAGCTGCGCCGCGGTGCGGCGTGTCAGGTCGGCCAGCCGCCCGTATCCGAGCGCCGTGTCGCCGTCCTCGACCGCGATCCGGTCGGGGTGCGTGGCCGCGATCCGTTCGACGTGGGCGTGGACCTTGTCGCCCAGCTCGTACGGTTCGTGCCGGGTGAGTGCCGCGGCGAGCGCCTTCTCCCGCGCTCCTTCGGCGAGCGGGAGGCGCGGGTAGTGCCGGGGCAGGCCGTTCACCGCTCCGCCCGCTTCTCCGCGACGACCAGCAGGTACTCGACGGGTACACCGGTGCCGCGTGCGTCCGTGGTGTGGAATCCTTCGGTCATCTCGACCATTTCCGCGCGCAGTTCCTTCCACCGCGAGGGCGGCGAGATGGTGTTCCTCGCCGCGATGCAGGGCCCGAAGCAGCTCTCGAAGAACGACACCAGATCCTCGGCCGTGGCGAACGGGTAGAAGAGTTCACGGCGTTCGGCGGTGACGGTGAATCCGGGGCCGAGGAGTTCGGCGAGGTAGTCCGCCGAGCCCCACAGCATGGGCTGTCCCTGGTGGCCGTTGGGCGAGGGGAAGTAGGCGGAGAGGATCTCCTGGAAGTGCGCGGTCCAGCTGCGGGCCGTCCAGTTGCACATGCCGATGCGTCCGCCGGGCCGGAGCACCCGGGAGATCTCCCCGCCCGACGCGGCGTGGTCGGGTGCGAACTGGATGCCGTAGGTGGAGGTCACCAGATCGAACGAGGCGTCGTCGAAAGGGAGTTCCTGGGCGTCGCCACGGTGCAGCTCCACCTGGACACCGGCCTGCGCGAACCGTTCGCGCGCGTCGGGGAAGAACTCGTCGGTCAGGTCGAGTCCGGTGACGAGGCAGCCGCGCAGGGCGGACAGCAGTGCCACGTTGCCGTTGCCGGTGGCGACGTCGAGATGGGCGGTGCCGGGGGCGGGGGCGAGCCGGTCGACCAGTTCGACGGCGCCCGGTCGCAGCAGGTCGGCGACGTGCCGGTACTCGCCGTACGACCACATGGTGCGGTTGATCTCCTGGATGTTCTGATCGATCGTCACGCGGATTCCCCTCAGAGCGTGAGCCGGGCGCCGAGACCGGCGGCTTCGGCACGGGCGTGGATGCGGTCGGCCACGGCGACGTCGAGGATCGACATCCCGAACGGATTGCTGATCACGATCTCGTCCTGGTCGCGGCGGCCGGGATGTCGCCCGGCGAGCACGTCGCCGAGCGTGCCGTCGACGGCACGTGCCCCGGGGCGGGCGGTCACCCCCTGCCGCGGGGTGCCGTCGGGGCCGAGCAGGGTGCCCGCGCGGTGCATCCGGCCGAGCAGCCGTCGCGGGTCGTCGCGGACCAGGCTCCAGTCGTCGACGACCAGCGTGCCGGCCGCGAGCACGGCCGCCTCGGTGAGGTCGTCCAGCGAGACGTGGCAGACGAGTGCGCCGGGCCGCAGCCATTCCGGCTCGATGTACCCCTGGGTCACGGTGGTGACGGGTACGACGAGTTCGGCGTCCCGTACCGCCTCGCGCGGCCCGTCGGCGACCACCGCCTCGATGCCGTCCGTACCGGGCAGTGAGGCGATGTGGTGGGCGAGGGACTTCGCCCGGTCGGGCGCCAGGTCGTACAGCGTGACGCGGCGCAGGGTGGGTACGGTGCGCAGCAGCAGCGCGAGGTGCGCCCGGGCGAGGGGGCCGCAGCCGATGAGCGCGAGTCCGCGCGGCTGTTCCACCGCCAGATGGCGCACCGCGAGGGCGGTCACCGCAGCGGTGCGCATGGCGCTGATGTAGGCGGCCTCCATCAGGGCGAGGGGCCGGGCGGTCTCCGGGTCCAGGAGCAGGGTGAAGCCCTGGGAACGGGGTATCCCGCGGCCCGGGTTGCCGAGGGAGGCGTTGATGGTCTTCATGCCGATGACCGGCGGCCGCTCCTGCGGGGTGAGGGCGCCGGGCATGGCCAGCAGCCTGGCCGGATCGCCCTGCGGGGTGGTCCAGCCGAGGTAGGCCTCCTCGGGGAGGACGGACCGTCCGGCGGAGTGCAGGGTGAGCGCCTCGGCCACCGTCGCCACGATGTCCAGGCCGCGGGCGGCCTCGACGACGTCCGCGCGGGACAGGTAGCGGAAGTCGCTGTCGGGGTAGTGCTCGAAGTCCATGACGGGAAGGGCTCCTTGGCGAGGGGATCGGTTGCGGTGGAGGCGGTACGGGGCCGGGTTCAGCCGCCGGTGGGGCGCGCTGCGCGGAGCATCGCGAGGGGGACGAGGGCGCCGAGCAGCAGTACGCAGGCGAGCGCGATCCAGCCGGCCGTGCCGAGGGCGAGGACGACACCGGTCATCAGCACCGGGCCCACGACCCGGTTGGCCACCGTGCGGCTGGTGTTGAACAGCACCAGGTAGGCGCTGCGCGCGCCTTCCGGTGCCAGGTCGAAGGAGAGGGTCCACGAGGCGCCGACCTGGAGCAGTTCGGCAAACGTCAGCAGGACGACGGCACCGCCGAGGACCAGCAGTGCGTCCCGTGTGCGCAGGCCGGGCACGGCGGCGAAGGCCAGGGCGCCCCCGCTCAGCAGCAGCGCCGCGGCACCGTAGGAGAGCCAGGCCCGGCGGGTGGTGCGGTAGCAGCGGTTGAGCGGATACTGGAGGGCGATGCACAGCACGGTGTTGACCGCGTAGAGGATGCCGACGTAGCGCTCGGGCACGTCGGTCGCGGTGACGAGCCAGAGCGGGAAGGCCACGTTGAGCACCGGCATCCAGAGCGACACCAGTGCGTTGTACGCGGTGAAGCCCAGCAGCCGTCGGTCCTTGAGCAGGCCGGACACCCGGGCGCTGCCGACCGTCGTCGCGGCTTCCTCCCGGCGGGCGGTGGCGTACACCGCGGCGACCGCCACGTACGCGAGCGCGCCGCCGATCAGCAACGGCCGGAAGGCGTCCGGCGAGCCGGTGCCCAGGGCTGCTCCGGCGATCAGCCCGCCCAGGCTGATCCCGAGGTTGACCACGGTGCGCTGGACGGCCATGACCTTGGCGCGCAGGCTCTCCGGGGCGCGTGCGCCGACGTACGACTGGACCAGCGGGGGCGAGGACTGTTCGGTGACGGCGATGACGGCGACCACGAGGAGGAAGGTCCACCAGCCGTCCACCCGGAGGTAGCCGATGGTGGCCAGGGCGCGCAGCAGCATCACGCCGATCAGTACCGGCTTCGGACCGAACCGTGCGGCCAGCCGGGCGACGGGTACGGCGGTGGCGACGGCGACGGCCCCGCCGATGGTCAGGCCGGTGCCGACGGACGAGGTGCTGAGATGGGCGACCTCGACGAAGTAGATGGTCGAGACGGCGAGGAAGAGGCCCGTCCCGGTCCACTCGATCAGCGTGGCACCCTGCACCAGCGGCAGGAACTGCCGTGGGCCGGGGCCGGTCCGCCGACGGTCGAGGGTGGTGCTGGTGCCCATGTTCAGTGCTCCTGGTGCTTGCGGTCGAAGAAGAGTCCTTCGCTGCGCAGTCGTCGTACGGCGGAGGTGATTTCCTTGGCCACGCCCTGTTCGGCGGCCCAGTCGTCGGAGTAGAGGGTGTCGCGGTACTTGCTGCCGCCGTCCGCGGCCAGGCAGACCGACAGGCGGTCGTCCCCGGACTTCGCCCGGTCGCCCAGCATCGCCCGCACGGCGCAGCCGCTGGAGCCGCCGAGGGCGAGGCCGATGTCCTCGGCGAGGATCCGGCAGACCGCGATGGCCTCGATGTCGTCGACGTGCACCGCGCGGTCGTAGCTGTGCGGCGCGCGCAGGAAGGCGGAGGGTCTGCTCGCTCCGATACCCGGGACCAGCCGTCGTCCGGCGCTGCCCGAGACCGCCAGCGAGCCGCGTACGTCCACGGCGACCGCGGCGACGTCGGGCCGGTGCTCGCGCAGGTGGGCGGCGATACCCGCGAGGGTGCCGCCGGTGGAGACGGGCACGTACACCGTGCCGAGGTCCTGCCCCGCCTGCCCGGTGAGTTCGGGGCCGGTGGTACGCCGGTGGATTTCGGGCGCGGCCCAGTTCTCGTACTGGTCGGGCCAGCGGTATCCGGGGTTGTCCGCGCACAGTTCGCGCACTTGGCGCAGCCGGCTGAGCAGGTAGCCGCCCAGGCCGTCGGGTTCGTCGACGACGATCACCCGGGCCCCGCTGTCGGTGAGTCCGCGGCGGGTGGCGTGCGGGGTCTTGAGATCGACCACGGCGAGGAACTCGCAGCCGATCGCCGGAAGGAGCCGGGCCAGGGCGAGACCCAGGTTGCCGGAGGTGGATTCCACCACCACCGTGCCCGGGGTGAGCGGCCGTTCGTCGTGCAGGGACCGCAGCAGGCCGACGGCGCTGCGGTCCTTCACCGATCCGGTGGGGCCCTGCGCTTCGAGCTTCAGTCCCAGACGCCGCACTCGTCCCCGGTGGGCGACGTCCAGGCGGAGTAAGGGAGTTGTGGCGAGGGCCCGCGCCAGGACGGGATTGACACGTGACACTGCTTCCCCCTGTGCGAGAGACGTGTGGCCATGACCGCCCGACGGAGGGGGCCCGGCTGCGCACTCCCCGACCTTAGGCACGTGACCCCGGCACCACCACGGCATGGTCACGCGGCGGTTGGCGGTCTTGGCCGGAACAGCGCTTGACGCTCCGCCCGTTCGTCACGTCGGCCGCCGACGGACCGGTCGGCGGTGCGGAAACGGTCCTGCATCTCCATGGGCCCGAGCGGGCGGAGGAAAGGAATTGGCCGGTTCGACGTCGGCCGCCCGCCCGGCCGGGCGGGCTCCGGCCGGGCCCGGCCGCGGGAGGAGCCGAGGGGCGCCACCCCTCCCGAGGGCCTGTTATCTTTACGTGACTTCGCGCCGCAACTCTCGGTCATCCTTTGGCCTGTGATGTGCCGAAGTTGCCTGCTCACAGGCCGCTTTCCGGGCGCCACGGGGGAATCCGGTTCCCACCGGGTGTGGCGACGGACGCGCCATGACCACCGCACGGGCGCGGTCGCCGTCCGCGACGCGCCCGTCCCGGCACGGCTGGACGGGATGACACAGCTCAACGTATTCGGCAGAACCCTGCGCGCCGCACGGGCGTTGTCGGCCCGGGGAACCGGGCGCCGCAAGCAGCGAAAGCGCCCGCTCGCCCGTCTGGCGCGCAGACCCGACTACCCGCGGGCCGGCCGCAGCGGCTGGCGCAGATGGGTGCCCTCGTGGCGGCTGGTCCTGGGCTCGGCCCTGATGTTCACCGCGACCCTGGCGACCGTGGTGGGCATCGCCTACGCGCGTACCGAGATACCCGACGACCTCAACGCCTTCGCCACGCAGCAGGACACCGTCTACTACTGGGCCGACGGGACACCGATGGCCCGGACCGGCTGGGTGAGCCGCCAGGAGATGCCGCTGTCGAAGATCCCCGAGCACGTCCGGTGGGCCGTCCTCGCGGCGGAGAACGCCGACTTCTACTCCGATCACGGGATCTCGACGCAGGGCATCACCCGGGCCCTGTGGCGCACGGTCGGCGACGGGGACACCCAGGGCGGGTCCACCATCACCCAGCAGTACGTCAAGAACGTCTACCTCACGCAGGACCAGTCGTTCTCCCGGAAGTTCACCGAGATGCTGCTCGCGGTCAAGCTGGACAGACAGCTGAGCAAGGACAAGATCCTCCAGGAGTACCTCAACACCAGCTGGTTCGGCCGCGGCACCTACGGTCTCCAGCGCGCCTCGCAGGCGTACTACGGCAAGGAGGTCACCCAGCTCAACGCCAGCGAGGGCGCGTTCCTCGCCTCGCTGCTCAAGGGCGCCTCGCTGTACGACCCCGCGGTCAACCCCCGCAACCGCGAGCGGGCCGTCGCGCGCTGGTCGTGGACGCTGGACCGCATGGTCGAGATCGGCAGACTGAGCAAGGCCGAGCGCGCCAGGTACACCACCTTCCCCGATCCGAAGCCGCCGCACCGGTCGAGCGACGCGGGTGGCCAGGACGGCTATCTCGTCCAGCTCGCCGAGTCGTACGCCAAGCGGGCCGGGCACATCTCGGACGCCCGCTTCGACCTCGGCGGCTACCAGATCTACACCACGTTCGAGAAGCCGCGGATGACCGCTCTCACCCGGTCCGTGCGCGACGCGCGCCGCGAACTCGACCCCAAGCAGCGCAAGGCCGACCGGTTCGTCCGCTTCGGTGCCGCCTCCGTCGCACCGGACGGCCGCATACTCGCGGTCTACGGCGGACCGGACTTCGAGCGGCAGGCGTTCAACGAGTCCAACGCCGGTACGGTCCCCGCCGGTTCGGCCTTCACGCCGTTCGTCTACGCGGCCGGTCTCCAGCACGGCGTGGCCAAGCTCCGCGACGCCCCGCGCACCACCGTCGTGCCCTCCACCGTGTACGACGGCGACGACGGCACCCCGGTCATGACACCCGAGGGGCCCTACTGGGACCGCAGCGGGAAGATGGTCAAGGGCGAGAACGACGGGGACGTCTCCTACGGCGACATCAGTCTCCACAGCGCCATGACGAAGTCCGCCAACGCGCCCTTCCTCCAGCTCGGCATGGACACCGGCCTGAAGCTGGTCCGCAGCACGGCCGAGGCGTCCGGGCTGCTCCCGTCGAGCTTCGGGCCGCCCGTGCCGGCGTTCGCGATGGGCAACTCCACGCCCAGCGCCATCCGGATGGCCGACGCGTACGGCACGTTCGCCGCCCACGGTGTGCACATGGACCCGTACTCGGTCCGCAAGGTCACCCGCAACGGCGAGCCCGTCCGCCTCGACCTCCCCCGCCCCCGGCGCGCCATGCGGTCCGACGTCGCCGACGAGATCACCTCGGCGCTCTCCCGGCCCTTCGTCAGCAACGGCACGGCGTCCGCGACCCGGCTCGCGGTCAAGGCGGGCACCACCGAGGACGACACCGCGCGCTGGTACGTCGGCTACGGGCCGGCCGCTTCCACCGCCGTCGTCGTCTACCGGATGGACCTGACGAAGAGCCTCGCGCCGCTGCCGCTCAAGGGACTGGCGGGCACGCCCGAGAACGACGGGAAACTCCCGGTTTCGATCTGGAAATCCTACACGGAAGCCACCACCAAGTGACCGATACCACAGCAAAGTCCGCCGTCCGCCGCGTCCGGGACCGGCTCACGCGCCGGGTCCTCCTGGGTATCGCCGTGTGCCTCGCGGCCTCGGGCACCGCGGCACTCGTACCGCTGATGTCCGCGGGGTCCTCCGACGATCGCACCCCGGCCGAGACCCGCACCGTCGCGGCGCCGACGCCGACCGCCCGGGAGCGTCCCGAGGGCGGCGGCCGCGCGGAGAAGGACTGGGACGGCAAGACCCGGATCCTCGGGGACGGTTCCACCTCCTACACCGGGCCGCAGCCGCACCAGCTGAAGGCCGAGCGGCTGAAGCCCGGGGAACGGCCGCCGCAGTTCGTGGTGTTCTCCTGGGACGGGGCGCTGGAGGGGGACGACCGGATGTTCTCGCGCTTCCGGCGTGCCGCGCAGGAGAGCAACGCCCATATGACGTTCTTCCTCACCGGCATCTACCTGCTGCCGCAGGAGAAGCGGAGCCTGTACCGGCCGCCCCAGCACAAGACCGGGGCCGCCGCGATCTCGTACCCGACGCGTGAGCACATCCGGACGACGCTGGAACAGCTCGGCGGCGCCTGGCGGGAGGGCAACGAGATCGGCTCCCACTTCAACGGCCACTTCTGCGAGAAGAAGGGCGGCGGGGACTGGAGCACGGGCGAATGGACCAGTGAGATATCCCAGTTCTACTCCTTCGTGCAGAACTGGAAGACCAACACCGGTTTCAAGGACCTCGATCCGCTCCCCTTCGACCCCACCCGCGAGGTCGTCGGCGGTCGCGCGCCCTGCTTGGAGGGCCAGAAGACGCTGCTGCCCGCGACCAAGCCGTTCGGCTGGCGCTACGACGCCAGCTCCCCCGGCGACTTCCAGATCTGGCCGTCCAAGAAGAACGGTGTCTGGGACTTCCCGCTGCAGATGCTGCCGTTCCCCGGCAAGGACTTCCAGGTGCTCTCGATGGACTTCAACTTCCTCTACAACCAGTCCAAGGGAAGCACCGAGGGCGACCCCGCCCGGTATCCGGCCTGGCGCAAGGAGACCGACAGCGCCTACCTCGCCGGGTTCAATCGGGTCTTCCACGGCAGCCGTGCCCCGCTGTTCATCGGGAACCACTTCGAGGACTGGAACGGCGGGATCTACATGGACGCCGTCGAGGACACCATGCGCGAGGTCTGCCCGCGCAAGGAGGTGCGGTGCGTGTCCTTCCGTGAACTGGCCGACTGGCTCGACGTCCAGGACCCCGAGGTCCTCGCGCAGTGGCGGAACCTCGACCCCGCCCAGCCGCCGAGCTGGAAGGACTAGCCGCACGGCCTTCAGGCCGGTGCGGTCCGTCCGCGGGGACGGGCCGCACGGCCTTCGGCACCTCACTACTTCGCCTTGTCGACGAACTCCGTGGTGTACGTCCTGGCGAGGTCCACCTTCGCGTCCTTCAGGTTCGGGTTGAACGCCTTCAGGACCCGCTCGACGGTGGCGGGGCCGTCCGCGGGCATCACGCCGTCCGTGGTGAACATGGGCAGCGTGCTCTTGATGGCCTCGGCGTAGAGCGCCTTGCCACCGCCCTGGGCGTAGTCGGCGGGCATCTTCGAGGCGATCTCGTCCGCGCTGTGCGTGGACATCCACTTCAGCGTCCGGACGAAGGCGTTGGCCAGCTTCTGGACGGTCTCCTTGTGGCTGTCGACCCACTCGGTCTGCATGTACAGGCTGGACGACGGGTAGAGCCCGCCGAGCGCCTCCTTGGAACCCTCCGGGGTCCGCATGTCGATGAGGATCTTGCCGAGCTTCTTGTCCAGGATGGTGGCGACCGTGGGATCGGTGGTCATCCCGCCCTGGATGGAGCCCTGCTGGAGGGCGGAGATGAACGTCTGTCCGGCGCCCACCGCGACCGGGGTGAACTCGCTGGTCCGCACGCCGTTGCTGACGGCGAGGTACTTGGTGAGGAAGTCGGTGGAGGAGCCGATGCCGGTCACACCGAGCTTCTTGCCCTTGAAGTCCTTCGCCGACCTCAGCTCGGCCGCCGCCTGGTTGGAGACGATCTCGACCTCGCCCGGGGCCTGGGAGAACTGGACGACGGACTCGACCTGCTTGCCCTTCACCTGGAGATCGAGGGTGTGGTCGTAGAAGCCGACGGTGCCCTGAACGTCGCCGGAGACCAGCGCGGTCTCGGCCTGCACCCCGGCGGGCTCGGTCAGGAGCTGGACGGAGACGCCCTCGTCCTCGAAGTAGCCGAGCCGTTCGGTGAGCATCGCGGGCAGGTAGATGACCTTGTCGAGGCCGCCGACCATGATCTTCACCTGGTCGCCCTTGCCTTCGGAGCCGGAGTCCCCACCACAGGCGGTGAGACCGGTCAGGGCAAGGACACCGGCGACGGCCAGCGCGGGAACGCGGAGTGATGTACGCATCTGATGCACGTCCTTTACGGAAACGAAAAGGGTCCGGGGGGGGGGAGGGAGAGGGGCTGCGGTACGCGTCAGCGGGGGCTGTCCGCGTCGGCGGGCTTCCAGCGGAAGAGCCGTTTCTCCAGGAAGGTGAGCAGTCCCTCGGCCAGCAGCGCGACGATCGCGAGGATGACCATCGCGGCGTACACCCCGGCGGCGTTGAACGTGCCCTGGGAGGCGGCGACCAGCAGCCCGAGCCCCTTGGTGGCGCCGATGTACTCGCCGACGATCGCCCCGATGAGCGCGAAGCCGAAGCTGACGTGCAGGCTGGTGAAGATCCACGACGTAGCGGAGGGAATCACCACCTGGAGGGTGACCTGCCGGTTGCTGGCGCCCAGGATGCGGGAGTTGGCGACGAGGTTGCGGTCGACCTCCCGTGCCCCCTGGAAGGCGTTGAAGAAGACCGGGAAGAACACCAGGACGACCGCGGAGGCCACCTTGGAGGCCGGGCCGAGACCGAACCAGATGAGGAAGATCGGCGCGAGCACGATCCGGGGCAGCGCGTTGAGCACCTTGATGTACGGGCCGAGGACATCGGCCGCGAACCGCACCCGGCCCAGCGCGATCCCCAGCAGCACACCGGCGACCACACCGATGACCCAGCCGAGCAGCGCCTCGTAGAGCGTGTACCAGATCTGCTCCCAGAGGGAGCCCTGAGCCGTGCCGTCCACGACCCAGGTACGGATCTGGTCCCAGATCTTCGACGGCATGGAGAAGTTGAACGGATCGATGACCGCCGTGCGGGCCAGCCACTCCCACAGCCCGACGACCGCGAGGAGCACCGCGATCCTGCTGCCGGCCACCAGGTACGCGCGGTTCCTGGCGGCCCGTGCCCTGGCCCGTGCCCGGTCGGGCCCTCCGACGGCGGCCTTGGCGGTGATGGTGTCAGGCGACATCGCGGGCACCCCTCTCGCGGGTGATGCGGACCTCTTCGCCGAGCGAGGACCAGATCTCCCGGTAGATCTCGACGAACCGGGGCTCCAGCCGCACCTCCTCGACCTTGCGGGGACGGGGCAGGTCGATCTCGAAGACCTCCTTGACGGTGGCCGGCCCGGCGGTCATGACCACGACCTTGTCGGCCAGTGCGATGGACTCCTCCAGGTCGTGGGTGACGAAGACGACGGAGGAACCCGTCCCGGCCCACAGCTCCAGCAGCTCGTCTGACATCAGCGCCCTGGTCTGCACGTCCAGCGCCGAGAACGGCTCGTCCATCAGCAGGATCTCGGGGTCGTTGACGAAGGTCGCCGCGAGGGCGACGCGCTTGCGCTGGCCGCCGGACAGCTGGTGCGGGTAGCGGTCCTCGAAGGAGGCGAGGCCGACCCGGGCGAGCCATTCCCGGGCCCGCTCCTTCGCCTCCGCCTTGGGCACCCCGCGGAAGCGGGGGCCCGCCATCACGTTGGACAGCACGGTCCGCCACGGGAAGACCGCGTCCTGCTGGAAGACGAAGCCGACCTTGTCACCGATGCCGCGCACCGGCTCGCCGCCCACCAGCACCTCCCCCTCGGTGGGCTCCTCCAGTCCGCTGACCAGGGTCAGCGTCGTCGACTTGCCGCATCCGGTGGGCCCCACGACGGCGACGAACTCACCGCGCCCGATGGTCAGGTCCAGATCGCGTACGGCGGTGTGGAGCGCCCCCGACGGAGTCCGGAACGCTTTGCTCGCCCCCCGCAGCTCGATGGCGGGGCTCGTTTCGCTGTTCATGGGGCGGGACGCTAGAGGCGCCCCGCGGGGCCGGGCGAGCCTTGCGCCCACAACTCCCGGTTCTGCTCATAACCCGGGGTTCTGCTCGTTCTGCCCGCGACAGGACAACGAATGCGCCACGGGGACTGGTCATCGGCGACCCCGGCGTTTACGTTGCGTTCACACGAGGATGAAACGGAGCAACATGTTCCACACGGGCGGAAGGCAGAGAGCGAGCAGATGCGCATCCACTGGCCCCGCCGTGTCTTCGCCCAGGTGCTTCTCACCCAGGTGACCATCACCACCGGCGTGATCACGCTCGTCACAGGGCTCTTCCTCGCCCCGCTCAGCCGTCAGCTCGACAACCAGGCGATGCACCAGGCCCTGTCCATCGCCCAGACCACGGCGGCGGAACCCGGTCTCGTCGACGATCTGCGCACCACCGACCCCACGCCCGGCGGACCGGTGCAGACCGAGGCCGAGCGCATCCGGCGGGCCACCGGGGCGCTGTACATCGTCGTCATGGACACCCGCGGGGTGCGCTGGTCGCACACCGACACCGCGCAGATCGGCAGGCACGTCTCGACCGATCCCAGCACCGCGCTGGGCGGCCGGGAGATCATGCAGATCGACGACGGCACCCTGGGCAGGTCGGCACGGGCGAAGGTCCCGCTCCGCGACGAGCGGGGCAGGATCGTGGGCGCCGTGTCGGTGGGCATCGCCTACGACAGCGTCCACGACCGGCTGCTGGGCACCATCCCGGGGCTGCTCCTCTACTCCGGGACGGCGCTCGCCGTGGGCGTCCTGGCCGCGCTCGCCGTCTCGCGGCGGCTCCAGCGCAGCACGCACGGCATCGCCTTCGCCGACATCTCCGCGCTGCTGGACGAGCGCGAGGCGATGCTGCACAGCATCCGCGAGGCCGTACTGGCGCTCGACGCACGGGGCCGGATCAGGCTGCTCAACGACGAGGCGCAGCGGCTGCTGGAGCTGGACCGGAGCGCGGTCGGGCGCCCGCTGGGCGAGGTGGTGGCGCCGGGCCGGACGGCCGAGGTGCTGGCGGGCCGGGTCGGCGGCGACAACCTGATCACGGTGTGCCGGGGACGGGTGCTGATCGCCAACCGCATGCCCACGGGCGACGGCGGAGCGGTGGTCACCCTGCGCGACCGTACGGAGCTGGAGCTGCTGGGGCGTGAGCTGGACTCCACGCACGGTCTGCTGGACGCGCTGCGGGCCCAGGACCACGAGCACGCCAACCGGCTGCACACCCTGCTCGGGCTGCTGGAGCTCGGCAGGCACGATGCCGCTAGGGAGTTCGTGGAGGAGGTGACCAGTGGTCACCGGGCGTCGGCGGAACAGGTCGCCGAGCGGGTCAACGACCCCCTGTTGTCGGCGCTGCTGGTGGGCAAGTCGGCGATCGCGGCGGAGCGGGGCGCCTCGCTGCTGGTCTCGCCGAACACGCTGCTCCCGGACGCGGTGGTGGACCCGCGGGATCTGGTGACGGTGCTCGGCAATCTCATCGACAACGCCCTGGACGTCGCCACGCTCGTCGAGGTGGAGCTGCTGGCCGAGGGCAGCACGGCCGTGCTGCGGGTCAGCGACAACGGCCCCGGCGTGCCGCCCGCGATGCGGGAGCAGATCTTCACGGAGGGCTGGTCCACCAAGGAGTCCCCCGCGCACCGCGGCCGAGGCCTGGGGCTGGCACTGGTGCGCCGGCTGGCCGAGCGCTACGGTGGCGCGGCCCGTGTCACGGCACGTGCGGGCGGCGGAGCGGTCTTCACCGTCGTCCTGCCCGAGGCGCTCACCGTCCGGCCCCTGACAGAAGTGGGAGAGTCGCGATGATCGATGTCCTGGTGGTGGACGACGACTTCCGGGTCGCCGAGATCAATGCCGCGTACGTGGCGAAGGTGCCCGGATTCCGGGTGATATCCCGTGCGCACACCGCGGCGCAGGCCCTGGCCTTCCTGGAGCGCGACCGGGTCGACCTGGTCCTGCTCGATCACTATCTGCCGGACGAGACGGGGCTGACGCTGGTGCGGCGGCTGCGTCAGCTCGGCCACCCGGCAGACGTGATCATGGTGACCGCGGCCCGCGACGTGGCGACCGTACGGACCGCGATGCGGTACGGGGCCCTGCAATATCTCGTCAAGCCGTTCAGCTTCGGCGGCCTGCGGTCCAAGCTGGAGAGTTACGCGGCGCTGCGGCGGACCCTCGAAGGGGTGGGCGGCGGCCGGGGCGAGGCCGGGCAGGAGCAGGTGGACCAGATCTTCGGGGCCCTGCGCACCACGCAGTCCGGGCCGTCGGCCGGGCTGCCCAAGGGTCATTCGGCGCCCACCGCCGACGTGATCCGCCATGTGCTGTCGGCCGCCGAGGGGCCGCTCTCCGCGCACGAGGTCGCCGCCCGCGCGGGGCTCAGCCGCTCCACCGCGCAGCGCTATCTGAAGTATCTGGAGGGGGCGGGCCGTATCCGGCTGAGTCTGAAGTACGGCGACACCGGCCGTCCCGAGCACCGCTACACCTGGGCGGACCTGCGCCCGGAGCCGCTGCGATGAGCCCGGCGGAGACGGCGCCGGTGGAGCTCACCCCGGCCGCCGAGGAGCTGCTGCGACGGCTGCGGGCGATGCACGGGCCGCTGATGTTCCACCAGTCGGGCGGCTGCTGCGACGGCAGTGCGCCGATGTGCTACCAGGACGGCGAGTTCCGTACCGGCGGCTCCGATGTGCTGATGGCCTCGCTCGACGTGCCGGGGGTGGCGGAGCCGGTCCCGTTCTGGATGTCGCGGAGCCAGTTCGAGCTGTGGTCGCACACCCGGCTGATCATCGATGTGGTGGCGGGGCGGGGCAGCGGCTTCTCGCTGGAGGCCCCGGAGGGGGTGCGTTTCCTCATCCGTTCCCGGCTGGCCGGAGGGGTCGGGAGCTGATG
>NZ_JBHJQP010000007.1:0-86941 GCF_042262625.1 Streptomyces sp. NPDC056347
CGCCCGGGACTTCGGCCCGCTGCCCGAGCACTCGGTCCGCGTCCTCGCCGACCGGCTGGCCACCGCCCTGGAGTCGGTGCACGCGGCGGGGCTGATCCACCGCGACCTCAAGCCGTCGAACGTGCTGGTGACGGTGGACGGGCCCCGGGTGATCGACTTCGGGATCGCCCGGGCCATGGACAGCCTCGCCGGGGACAGCCTGCACACCCGCACGGGGATGCTGATCGGCTCCCCCGGTTTCATGTCCCCCGAGCAGGTACGCGGTCTCGACCTCACTCCGGCCAGCGACGTGTTCTGCCTGGGCGCGGTGCTCGTGTACGCGGCGACCGGCCGCCTCCTGTTCGGCGCGGCCGAGACCGGCCTGAACGCCCACCTCTTCCGCGTCGCCGAGGAGGAGGCGGACCTGACCGGCGTGCCGCCGTCCCTCGCCGGTCTCGTACGCGACTGCCTGCACAAGGACCCCGCCCGGCGCCCCACGCCCGCCGAGGTCTCCGCCCGGACGGCCACCGGCCCGAACGGCGCCACCGGATCGGACGGCGAATGGCTCCCGGGCACGATCCTGGCCCAACTAGGACGGCATGCGGCACAGTTGCTGGACTTCTCCCCGGAGACCCGGGGCGCCGCGTCCCCGCAGCCGTCCCCTGACCCGCGTGTCCCGGCCCAGCCCCGGCACCCCGCGCAGCCTCTGTCCCCCTCCCAGCCGGTGCCCCCTTCGCCCGCGTACACCCCGACCACACCGGCGGACCGGCAGCCCTCGCCACGGGTCGGCTCCTCGGCGGACGTGTCGCCCGGCACCCCGCCCCCCGGACGGTGGCGCGGGCTGGGTGTCGCGGTGGCGGCGCAGCTGCTGGTCATGATGGGCACGGCCTCCCTCACCACCGCGCTTCCCTACGCCTCCGTCGACCTGGGCGCGGCACCGCGTCTGTTCGCCTTCAGCACCGCGCTGGCCTTCGCCCTCGTGCTGCTGTTCGGCGGGTACCTCACCGACCGGCTGGGGCGCAAACGGGTGCTGGCCCTCGGCCTGACCGGTTCCGCGGTGTCCTTCGCGCTCGGCGGGCTCGCCGTCTCCACCAGCGCGATCATCTGGTCCACCGCCCTGGTGGGCGCGTGCGCCGCGCTGGTCTCCACGGCCGCGCTGGCCCTGGTGTCCGCCGACTTCACCGAACCCCAGGAGCGCGGGAGGGCCTTCGGGCTCTACGCCGCGGCGGCGGGCGGCGGCACCGCTTTCGGCGCCTTCACCGAGGGGTGGCTGCTCCAGGCCGCGAGCTGGCGCATCGGCATGTACGCCATCGGCCTGCTCTCCGTGGTCCTCGCGATCGTCACGGCCGCGGTGGTGCGCGACCGTCCGGCCGACGCACCCGTCCGCGCCGACGTGCCGGGGCTGCTCCTCGGCACCGCCGGGCTCCTCATCGCGGTCAGCGGCTTCGGCTTCGCCGGAGAGATGGGCTGGACCACCCCGTGGGCCACGGTGATCGGGCTCCTCGGCGTCCTCCTTCTCCTGGCCTTCGGGAGGCGGCAGCTCCGCACGGACCACCCGCTCGTACCGGCGCACGCCCTCAAGGAACCGGACCGGCTCTGTGCCGGACTGGCCCTGCTGGCGCTCGGCACGCCACTGCCCCAGCTCTGGTCGTACCCCTTGGGGGACCTGCTGCTGATGGCTCTCACGGCCCTGCTCACCGCCACGCAGGTCTCGGCCCGCTTCCACCACCGGATGGACCCCCGCGCCCTCATCGTGCCGGGGCTGGTGACGTGGGCGCTCTGCACGGCACTGCTCACGTCGGGCGTCGTCGCGCCCTTGTCGGTCCTTCCGCCCATGGGCATCGCCCTCGGTCTGGCCCTGGCGCCGCTCTACGCCACCGCGACCGGCCGGATCGCCCCGCGCCACGCGGGAGGCACCTCGGCCCTGGTCCTCGCCGCACCCCTGATCGGCGGCCGCTTCGCCCCGGGCTTTCCCGGCGAGGTCGTGACCGGGTACGTGACGGTCGGTCTCACCCTGCTCGCGGGTGTCCTGCTCATCAAGGCGAGGCCGGCGCGGACGTAGTCCACCCGACCGGCCGGACGGCCGATGAGTTCTGCCGCGGCCCGCAGTCGTACCCGTAGAAGAATGCTGCTGCACCACGCACACCACCTGTCACGGGAGACTCCGACATGCGCACCCTGATCAGCACCGCCTTCATCTCCCTCGACGGTGTCGTGGAGGCCCCCGGCGGCGAGCCCGGCTACCGGAACGCCGGGTGGACCTTCAAGGACATCGCCTTCGTACCGGAGGCCTTCGAGATCAAGGGCCGCGAGCAGCAGGAGGCCACCGCGATGCTCCTGGGCCGGACCAGCTACGAGGCGTTCAGCCAGGTCTGGCCGGACATGGCGGAGTTCGCCGACTACAAGCCGATGCCGAAGTACGTCGTCTCCACCACCCTCACCGAGAACGACCTGGTCCGGAACTGGGGCGAGACCACGATCCTGCGCTCGCTCGACGAGGTCGCCGCGCTGAAGCAGACCGAGGGCGGCCCGATCATCATGCACGGCAGCGCCTCCCTCAACCGCGCCCTCTCCGACGCCGGCCTCATCGACCGCTACCACCTGCTGGTCTTCCCGCTCCTGCTCGGCGCGGGCAAGCGCCTGTTCAGCACCACGGACAAGGACGCCCAGAACCTGAAGCTCGTCGAGCACGAGGCCTACTCCAACGGCCTCCAGAAGAACGTCTTCGATGTCGTCCGCTGACGCCAACTCTCCTGCCCTGCATCAACCTTGACGTTGATCCCGACGTCTGTCGTGATGAATGCGCCCCTGTGCGCTCGGAGTGGCACAGGGCCCACGGCAGACAACTGCGGACCACGGGAAGGTGAGACACACCATGGAACAGACCCAGCCGAGCCCCGAGCACACGGCACGGGGAGAGAAGAGCACCACCGAGACGCTCTACGAGGCCATGTGGGGCCTCCCCATCCCCTTCGCCGTCCTTTCGGTCCTGCTGTACGTCAAGGCGGACAACGACGACTGGTCCTTCGGCAGGGAAGCGGCGTGGTGGCTCGGCCTGGGTGGCTGGGTTCCGCTCGTCCTGATGGGCGTATGGGCGGTCGTCGGGCGGAGGAAGCCGAAGCGGTCGACCGCCGTCGCCTCTGCCGTACTGCTGGTGGCCGCCTGTGCGCTCCAGTTCGCGCTCAACGGGCCGGCGGCCCCCTGGCACTGACCGGCCCCCAGGGCGGTCGTATCCGGCTGCGAGGTCCGAAGATTCCACCGTCCGCACTACCGGACAGAGGTAGCACTTTCAGGCTTTGCACAAAAGTCGGACGCCCGAAGATTCAATAGAACAAGCGATCCCTTTATCGCGAGGATGCATGCAGCGGCAATCGAGACAAGCCGCTGAATCGCTTTCTCGCAGAGATTTGGGGGATCTTTCCATGAATCGCAAAATCCGCATAACAGCCGCATCGGTGGTCGCCGCAGTCACTCTCGGCCTCGCAGCACCGGCAGCCAATGCCGCGTCCCACCGGACATCCGAGCCCGTCGCGACCGTGCGGACCATCCAGCTCGTCCAGACCGACAGCACCGCTCAGGCTCGAACACTGGTCGCCACGCTGAGGTCCGAAGGCATCAACGCCACCACGGTGGGCCAGGGTTCTACCGTCACGGTCCAGGGCGACCTCTCCACCAAGGGGATCTCCACCCTGGTACTGAAGGCCTGGAAGCTCCTCAAGGGAGTTCCCGGCGCCGTCAAGTGGTCGGCGAAGGTCGCCAAGAAGGCCTACTCGATGGGCAAGGCCAAGGGCGTCGCATACCTCAAGAAGCAGGTCTCCGAGCTCTCTTCCTGGAGCCCCACGAAGTGGGTATGGAAGACCATCATCGGCTTCTCCAACGTCAGCACCCTCTGGGAGATCATCAAGTACATCATCAATCACGCGTAATGCACTGAGGAGATCGACCGTCCCCTGCTGTTCACAGCAGGGGACGGTGTCCGTTCCGAGGAGAAAACGCGTGGCACACAAAAGAGGGTGAAAATGATCAAGAATCCAGAAATCACGGAGACCGAGCCGGAAAAGCCACCCCCGTACATCTATGCGCTTCCTGCTCTGATGCTCAGCGGAGGCCTGGCAGGAATTTGGGTCTCCAGCGCCTGGTGGGCCGTACTGCTCTCCGGTGCCATCATCCTCGCCGGATTGAACGCCTCCATCAATCTCGCACACGCAGAAGTGAAGGCACACAGGGCCGACCTCACCCGGAGTACGCTTCGACCGGTCCTGCTTTTCATCTATGCCGCCGCCGTCACCATCGCCGCGGTCTTTTCTTTCATCGCCTGACCTGGAATGGAACGCCGCGAGGCACCCCGGGCACTTGACACAGCCTTCGCACGCCAGATCGTCACCGGCCAACCGGGGTGCCCCGAGCGCGATGCGGGCCGAATGCAGTACACCCGGCCCGCACCATTCGACCGAATACGGCGGGGCGCCTCGGGACGCCTCCTATCTGCGGGAACCAGAAGGATTCACTCTGGCTCCACGCTTCTTATCGAACCGCAGAGGGAACACCGTGCTGGAGAATCACACGATGATGCGCGAAGGAGAAAATGGCTACCTCTGTCCGGGATCTGACCGCAATCTTCTTCATGATGCTGGTCAGATGAGCCTTCACGGTCCGTTCGGCTATACCTAACGCACGACCGATTTCGCGATTCGACGCGGCGCGCGAGAGCAAGAGCAGCACGTCCACTTCACGAGGCGTGAGGTCAGCGACGGCATCGAGATCACCTTGCACAGCCGGTTGCACATGCCGATCGGACTCCACATCACCCAACCCATCGTACGCATCCCCTGCACCATGAGAGATTTCCTGAAACATACTGAACCTTCCCCATCGATATGCGTTCCCGCATCTTTGAAGACTCTTCACCTTTGAGGAACTTCACTCCTCGAGCCACACTCCGGGACGTCTGGAGAATTACCCGGACCGCAAACCGAAAAGGGGCCTTCGCGGTCCACTCGGATTCAATATCGACGACCCACCGGCCCGCCGAAAGTTCGGACGTTACGCGTGCGACCGTCGATTCCGCGCTCCACCGACGCCGGAGTCCGCAGCCCCTCAGCCACCCGGCCCACCCCTCCCAGCAACGTTGCGAAGCACCACGAAAAGGCGTGCCCATCAACGGCACATGGAGCTTGCTGTTGCAACTTGAGCAAAGATACAAGCAAAGCCTCCACCCATCAAGCATGTTGCGAGAACTGCATGAATTAACCGACAAATGCATGTGAAAGCCATGCAAGCGCCGCGCCTCGAAGAGCAAAACGTGTAGCAGCGAATGCAAACAGACACTTGACGGCGGACGGCGCCGACCGGCCTCGGTCCGCACGGGACCACCGTCGAGCGCTCCACGTATCCGCCTGTCCGGCGGAGTGGTCGCACCGAACCGACCGTAAGGATCGGCGAACGTGACGACATCTGGCACGAACAACCGCCTCGGGTGCCCCGAGGGCACCCGCGCGCCACCGTCCGGCCCGGACAAGGAACCTGGCCCGGCCAAGCCGTAGTCAAGCTCGCCTCACGCCGGGCCGGTGCCCTCGATACCTCACGACGCCTGCTGACGTACCGCTTCCGCCACTGGAACGCGCCGGGGTCACGCTCCAGATCACCCCGCAGACCAGGGGTCGCGCCGACCCCACCATGACGGTCTCTCAAGCACATGTGGAGGAAGGAGGAAGCCCGGACGAGTGGCTCGTGGCCGCGGGCGAGCCGGCAGTTCCGGCCGAAGTAGCGCCTGCCTCTTGGCGCCTCCCGTTGGGTCCGGGCCGGAGCTCTCAGCGCCACAGCAGCCAGGGAGAAGCGGTCAGTCGCGGGCGGCCCGGTGGTGGGCCACCAAGTCGGCGAAAATCCAGCGTGCGGTCGCGCGGAGACCGGAATAATGCAGGGCCGCCCACACTCCGCCGAACACAGTCGGCTCCAGCAGTGGGCGCAGCGAGCCACCGGCAATCCGGACTGGGCCGGACGGATGAGAGGCGGCACACCGCGCCGCGGCATCACGCCGCACGTCCGGCCGACTCCCACACGAAACAGCAACCATGACGCCCGCCCGACGCCCGCAGCGCTGGACCCCAGCGGTCGGGGTGGAGGTGAGTCCGTCCGCTCCGCCTCGGTTCCGGCAAGCTCGACGCGACGGACGGGTGCGCGGCACTCCGGGATGATCACGATGGTTGACACCTGCGGACGAGTGGGATCCCACCGCTGAATCCGCCCGCGAGCCGCGGTCAGACCGCAGTAGTGAGTACACCGCAGCCGCAGAACCCGACAGCTCGGATGCTCACCGAACCGCCGCGAACCAGCCATACGACCTTGGGAGACCTCGGACGCGCACCCTGATCAGCACCGCCTTCATCTCGCTCGACGGTGTCGTGGAGGCCCCCGGCGGCGAGCCCGGCTACCGGAACGCCGGATGGAGGACATCGCCTTCGTACCGGAGGCCTTCGAGATCAAGGGCCGCGAACAGCAGGAGGCCACCGCGATGCTCCTGGGCCGGACCAGCTACGAGGCGTTCAGCCAGGTCTGGCCGGACATGGCGGAGTTCGCCGACTACAAGCCGATGCCGAAGTACGTCGTCTCCACCACCCTCACCGAGAACGACCTGGTCCGGAACCGGGGCGAGACCACGATCCTGCGGGCGGTGCTCAGACGCGCGCCGGTGCCGGAGCGGGCAGGTAGGGGGCGATGTTGCGCCAGGCGCGCTCTGTGTACTCCTGCTTCTCGCCGACCGGGGCGACATAGTGCAGTGCGCCGTCGGCGGCCTCCTTGCCCCTGAGGCGGGCGATGATCCAGGCGGCGAGGTAGTGCGAGGCCAGGCAGCCGCCGGCGGTGGCGATGTTGCCCTCGGCGTAGAAGGGCTGGTCGAGCACCTCCACGCCGGCGGAGACGACCCAGGGCCTGGTGGTCAGGTCGGTGCAGGCGGGGACGGTGTCGAGCAGGCCGAGCCTGGCCAGCACGAGCGCGCCGGAGCACTGCGCCGCGATGAGCTGGCGCGAGGGGTCCAGGCCCCGCAGGACGTTCATGATCGCCGGGTCCTCGACGACCTCGCGGGTGGCGATGCCACTGCCGACGATCACGGCGTCGGCGGCGCACGCCTCCTCAAGGGTGGACATCTGCTCGATGACCACCCCGTTCATCGATGTCACCTTGCGGGTGGGGGTGGCGATGGTGACGCGCCAGTCGTCGGTCCTGACGCGGTTGAGCACGCCGAGCGCGATCAGGGAGTCGAGCTCGTTGTAGCCCTCGAAGGTGAGAATGGCGATGTGCACGGCGGCTGTCCTTCCGGGTGGGCGGGACACGACGGTAGGAAGCCGCGGGCAGGACAGTCAAAGAATTGTCATGGATACAATCCGGCGCATGGCAGCCTCGCGGTACAAAGCACTGGTCGACGCGTTCGCCGCCGACATCCGGACCGGGCGGCTCGCCGCGGGCACAAGGCTGCCGACACACCGGGGGCTCGCCGCCCGTGAGGGCATCGCCGTGGTGACCGCGACCCGGGTGTACGCCGAGCTGGCGGCGATGGGCCTGGTGAGCAGGGAACAGGGCCGCGGCACGTTCGTACGTGACATCGCGGTGCCCGCCGGCCACGGCATCGATCAGCAGGCCGTCGCCACCGACGCGGTCGACCTCAGCTTCAACTGTCCGTCGCTGCCCGGTCAGGCCGATCTCCTCCGGCAGGCCCTGCGCGAGGTGGCCACCTCCGGCGATCTCGACTCGCTGCTGCGCTACCAGCCCCATCGCGGGCGCCCCCAGGACAGGGCCTCGGTCG
The DNA here is from genome assembly GCF_042262625.1 of Streptomyces sp. NPDC056347. NCBI lineage: Bacteria > Bacillati > Actinomycetota > Actinomycetes > Kitasatosporales > Streptomycetaceae > Streptomyces > Streptomyces sp. NPDC056347. The sequence goes on from NZ_JBHJQP010000007.1 coordinate 7,778, forward strand.
CACGGCACCTGACACGTCGGGGAATCAGCACCAACGCGGACCGGATCCTGATCACCAACGGTGCGCAGCAGGGCCTCGCCGTCACCGTCATGGCCCTGCTCGGTGCGGGTGACGTCGTCGCGGTCGACGCACTCACCTACCCGGGCTTCAAGGTGCTCGCGCACGCCTTCCGTCTCGACCTGGAGCCCGTACCCACGACCGCCGACGGGCCGGATCTCGACGCCCTCGAGAGGCTGTGCGCGACCCGGCCCGTACGCGCGATCCACACCATGCCCACCCTGCACAACCCTCTCGGCTGGGTCATGTCGGCGGCCGACCGGACCCGCCTGGCCGGGATCGCCCGCCGGCACGGCGCGCTCATCGTCGAGGACGCCTCCTACGCCTACCTGGTCGAGGACCCGCCACCGCCGCTGGCCGCGATCGCGCCGGACATCACCATCCATGTCTCGGGACTGTCCAAGAGCGTCGCCACCGGCCTGCGGGTCGGCTTCGTCGTCGCCCCGCCGTCCGTGGTGCCGTCGCTCGAACGCGCGATCCGGGCGACCACCTGGAACACCCCGGCCCTCACCACCGCGATCGCCTGCCGCTGGCTCGACGACGGCACGGTGGACGATCTGGAGACGCGGAAACGGGACGACGCCAAGGCCCGCCAGGCACTCGCCCGGCAGGAGCTGGCCGGGCTCCCGCTCGTCGGCCACCCCTCGTCCTACTTCACCTGGCTGCCGCTGCCCGACGACGCACGCGCCGACCGCCTGACCGCGACCCTGGCCCGTCAGCACATCTCGGTGTCCACCGCCGAACCGTTCACCACCACCGCGCACACCCCGCAGGCGATCCGCCTCGCCCTGGGCTCGACCGACCTGGACAGCCTCCGCACGACACTGCGTACGGTACGACGGGTCGCCGCCGAGGACGCCCACGCCTGAACGCCCCTCGCCGACCGGCCGGAGAACGCGGTCGCGGGCCGCCAGGTGACGGACCGCCAGGACGGCGAGAATCCGCCGGGGCGACTCCGCCCCCGCACCCCCGTATCAGCCGACGCAGGGCACTCCCGGCACATGCCCTAACGGGGCAGCATCACCCACGACTTGGTCCCGCAATGCGGGAGTTCCGCCTCCCCGGAACCCCACTCCCCGCCCCAGTCGTCCACCACGGCCGCCAGCAGCCAGAGCGCCCGGCGCCGCCGCGCCTCGCAGAGCGCGGCCACATGGGGCCGGTCGTGCCGCGCGTGCTGATCCCAGACCAGGAAGCGCACCCCGTCCTCCCGCTGCCGCAGCGACACATAGAGCTCCCGTCCCGGGCTGATCCGGGCACCGACGGCCACCATCTCGTGCACCACGTGCGTCGCGGGCCACACGTACCGCCCGAGCCCATGCGCCTCCAGGGCGGCGGCCACCACGGTGCGCCCAACAAACGGGCTGCGGAAGTCACCCGGCAGCGTGAAGCTCAGCCTGAAGCCGCGCCCGGAGACCTCCTCCGGGACCGGGACGGGCCGAAGGTACGGAACCGGCGTACCGGCCTCCGCGGCAACCGGGCAGAGCGGGGCGGGCGAAGCTGTGCGCATGACTGACTCCCTTGTACGGGTGGCAAGTTGACGTATCTCTTCTTCGCGTGGGCGCGCACGAATGGCTCACGACGATGCGGCAGCGGCGGACGAGTGGTGGCCTTGTCTCCCCGGCACGGAACCGCCCCTCCCGGGGCGGGAGGCTGCGGGCAGGACCGCGCGATGCACTTCCGACTCGACGACCTTGTGTGAGCGGTGCGTGACCTAACGTAGCGCAGCTCCGGCACATGTGCCTGAACTTTGGAGGCAATTGCCCCCATCTTGTTGGACTGGACACCCCCGCAAACGGCAGACTGTTCCGACCGTCCGCAGGAGAGAGGGCCCATGCCGAGCAGTTCCACTCCCACCGAGCGCCAGAAGCGACTCGGCGCCGAGTTGCGTAAGATGCGCGCCTCCGCCGAGGCCACAACGGCCTACGCGGCCGGGCTGTTGGGGGTCGACCGGACGAAGGTCTCCAACATGGAAAGTGGCGTCCGGCCCATCACGTCCGCCCGGGTACGCACCCTGGCCTGCAACTACACCTGTGCCGACGCGGATTACGTCGACGCGCTCGTGGAGATGGCCGAGCAGCGCGAGCGCGGCTGGTGGGAACAGTACCGGGGCAGACTTCCGTCAGGACTCCTGGACATTGCCGAGCTCGAATGGCACGCGACGCGGATCCGCACGGCGCAGACCGTCCATCTCCCAGGCCTGCTGCATACCGACGGATACGCCCGCGCGGTGTTCGGTGCCGTACTGCCCGAGCTGTCCCGCCTGGAGATCGAGCTGAGAGTCGCGCACCGCATGGAACGGCAGCAGGTACTCGAGCGCGAGAGTCCCACCCACTACGTGGGGTACGTGCACGAGGCCGCCCTGCGCATGCAGTTCGGCGGCCGGGACGTCACGCGCGAGCAGTTGCTTCACCTGTGCGAGATGTCGGAGCGCGAGCACATCGACGTACGGGTGATCCCGGTGAATCGCGGCGCGTTTCCCGGAGCCGGGCACGCGCTCCTCTACGCCCACGGAATCGTGCCGCAACTCGACACCGTGCAACTCGACTCGGCCCATGGCCCCGAGTTCATGCACGCCGAAGCACAGCTCACCAAATACCGCGCGCACCTGGACTGGATGGCAGAGGCATCGCTCTCCTCCTCCGATTCCAGAGACTTCGTGCGCGCGATCTCCCATCAACTCTAAGGATGTTCAGCATGCCCGAGATCAATTGGGAAGAGCCGTACTGCGGCGAGGGAAACAACTGCTTCCGCGTCGGCACCGACGCCGACGGCAACGCATTCATCGCGGTCCGAGGGGCGGAGGACCACTACCTCACCGACACCCGCGAAGCACTCCGCCAGATGATCCTCGACATCAAGGCCGGCAAGGCCGACCACCTCCTGTAGACGGAACACCGCGGAGGGCCCCGGGGGCAGTCGGCCCCGTCAGTGCTGGAGCAGCCAGAGCACGCGGTCGTAGGCGGCCAGGTGATAGAGCACCAGGACGGCGAGGAACCAGTGGGCGGCCCGGCGCATGCCGGAGTGGCGCAGGGCCGCCCACGCCCCGCCGAACACAGCCAGCTCCAGCAGCAGGCGCAGCGGGCCGGGGGTGTCGAAGGTCGTTTCGCCCGAGCGGGCCGCGTCGCCCGCCGTGGCGAAGTCGCCCCACGCGAACGCCACGGCCACGGGTATCGCGATCACCGCGAGGTACCGCAGCCGACCGGGCGCCCTGCGCCAGCCCCACAGCCCGAAGCACACCAGTGCGCAGACCTCGAGCAGGAAGCGCAGCCCCAGGAAGGCCGGGTTGTAGGCCAGGGCCAGGGTCAGGTTCATCGTGCTCACGGTCCGTCCCCTCGTGGTCTTCGGTGCGCCGGCCGTTCCTGTGGAGCCGCGGGCATCGGCCGTAGCGGTGGCGGAGAACGCCGCCCGTCCCCCGACTCCGCCGTCAGCCCGTGAACGCGGCCGCCCCCACCCGCCACGCCTCGTCCAGATCGGCACCGCCCGGGAACCGCCCGTCCAGCTCCAGCGCCACCATCCCGTGCGCGAAGGCCCACGCCGCGCGTCCCGCGTGCTCGTCCAGCCCGAGTTCGCGGAAGAGCGGCGCGGCGGCCCGGTCCTCCAGGCCCGGCGGGAGCGACTCACGGGGCAGTGGCTTCTGCGTGGCCAGGCGGTACAGGCCGGGGTGGTCGAGGGCGTAACGGCGGTACGCCTCGAAGAGCGCCCGCAGCGAACCGGGCGCCGCCGCTTCCGCCGCCTCCAGCACGGCGGCGAGCTCGGCGAGCATCAGCGCCATGAGCTGTACTTCCACCGCTGCCTTGTCCGGGAAGTGCTTGTAGAGGGAGGGGGCCTTGATCCCGACGCTGTCCGCGATGCGGCGCATCGTCAGCGCCTCCGCCCCCTCGCTCTCCAGCAGGTCGCGGGCGGCGCCGACGATCTGCCGGGCGCGGGGGCCGAGTTGTCCGGTGGCCGGGTCAGTCACGCTGGAGTCCTTCCTTCGTCCGCAGACCGTAGCCGAGGGCGCGGTCCAGCGAGATATGGGCCGCCCAGCCGCACAGGCCGGCGAAGAGCGGCGCCCAGGAGAGCGAGGCGACGGTGTACACCACCATCAGCGCGACCGGGACGAGGGCGCGGTGGGCGGCGTTGTAGTACGGCACCGCGCGGGCGGGCAGCTGACCGGGCCGGGTGGTGTGCGCGTCGCGTACGGCGACGAGGAACGTCAGGTCCGGGGCGATGAGGAACACGACGGCGAAGAGACCCGCGAGTACGCCGTGGTTGACCGCCTCCAGCACCGCGAACGCGCCCCAGAAGACGGCACTCGCCGCCCATGCCAGGCGAACGGCATACCTGACGCCCTTGTGGGCCGCGGGGCGGGTACCGGCATCCATGACCGCCATCTCGTCCTCCTCGATCGCTTGGCTAACAGCGTTCACCAAACATACGGCTAACACTGTTAGCCGTCAAGGGCCGGAAAACGCGACGATGCCCACCTCCGCGGGGGAGGTGGGCATCGCTCGGGTTTCTCAGGAACGCTCGGGTCCCTCAGGAAGAGGTGCCGCGCGGGAAGGAGACCTCCACGCGCCGGTTCTTCTTCCGGCCTTCCTCGGTGCTGTTGTCGGCGATCGGGTACTGCTCGCCGTAACCACGGATCTCGAAGCCGATGCCCGGCAGGTCCTTCGCCAGCACCGCGTGCACGGCGTTGGCGCGCTGCTTGGACAGGACGTCCCCGTGCGCCGACGAACCGAGGTTGTCGGTGAAGCCGAAGACGCGCACCTTGGTGGCGTTCTGCTTCTTGATCTCGGCCGCGATGGCCGCGATACGGGAGTTGGCCGCGGGGCTCAGCTTGGCGCTGTCCTTGCCGAAGAGGACTTCGGCCTGGAGCGCGAACTTGACGTTCGCGTTGGTGTCCTCGCGGCGCTCCTCGCCGCCCATGTCCTCGACGACCTGGACGATGTCGAGGACCCGGGCGGGGGCGAGCGTGGCACCGTCGACCATCTTGAGGTCGGGGTCCTTGCCATCCACCGCTACGGGCGGCGTCTCGGACGCCTCGGTACCCGGCGGCACGCTCGGCCCGTCGTCGGCCAGAGCGGCCGAGGCACCCATGACGGATGTCCCGGCCATCAGCACCACAGCCGCGACTGCCATGCCAGTCAGTTGAATCGGACCACGTCGCTTACGGGTGTAGGTCATATCGACGTCACCCGGAAATCTTCAGCGACGTGGTGGCGAACGTCGGCAGGTTGAAGTCGACCTCGGTCGTTGCGGCCGGGGGCGCCGGGAACTGCATGAAGACCGGTACGGACGCGCCGGGTTGGACAGCGGACATGCCGGTCGTGCACAGGCAGCGGCCGTCGGTGTCCCGCAGGATGTAGTAGCGCTTCTTGCCCGTCTTGTCCACGAGCGTCGCACCACCGACGGAGTTGAGGTTCTTACTGGTGATGACAGGCTCGCTACCTGCCCAGGCAGAGGGGTTGACCGGAGCCTGCCCCTGGTTCTTCAACTCGGCCTGGACCGTGACAAAGCCGCCCGCATCCCGCTTCACCTGATTCACGACCAAGAGCATGCCCTTGTCGCCCCTGGCTTCTGCGAGTTTCACATTCGGGTCCACGTTCTCCCCGGCCGCGGTGTCCTCCTGCTTGTCACCCTTGTTCTCGTCGGAGGACTTCGGGGAGGCGGGCGAGGACGGCGTACCGGGATCCTTCGTCCCTCCGCCGTCATCGGCACCGCAGCCGGTGACAGCCAGGGCCAGGGCGGCCACCAGCGAGGCGGCCGCCACTGCCCTTCGAGACTTGATGGAGCGCCGAATGCTCATCGCTTCTGATTCCTTTACTCGTCGTTCACTGTCAGCTGTCGACCAGGTGCACGTCAAAGAGGATCTTGCTCACCTGAGACCAGGGCGGAGGGCTCTCCGGGCTGATCGTGAGCATCTGCCCTCGGCAGAGGAAGAAGTACTGGTCCTGGACGCCGTCGTCGTTGTAATCGACGGACCTCCATTTGGGGCACCGCCACTCGATGACCGCGGTGGCGTGACCATTGGCGAACTTCTTCTTCATGCCGGGAACCACAGACGCACCCACGGGCTTGAGGGTCTTGACCTTGACGCTGATCTCGTCCCGCTCACCCCCGGGCGAAGCGATGCACCCGGACACGGGAGGGTCGATCTTCGCCCCGTTCGCCGCGGCGTACGAGTGGGCCGCAGGGCACCCGAGAACCGGATGCCCCTGGAGGAACACGTCCAATGTGCCTCCAGGCAAAGAGGCATAGAACGGGGCCCCGAAGAGCTCGCGGGACTGCTGAGCGGCGGCCAGTGCGGCGGAGTCCGCCGCTCCCTGGGCTCCATTGCGCAAGGCGGAGGCCTTGCCGACGGTAAAGAAGGCAAACGCGAGGAAGAGCAGGCCCGCCACCATCACAACGTAGATGGGGAAAGCCTGCCCTGCCTCGCCGCGAAGCTTCGCGGTCATTAGCCGGCCTTGATCTGCGAAACCAGGTCGGAGATCTTGCTCGAGATCGAGCCACCGATGCCCGAGGCCGCGATCGCGCCGATGATCGCCACGACCACCAGGATGATGCCCAGGTACTCGAACGCCGTCTGGCCGCGGTCCTTGTTCTCGAAGCGCTTCTGGATGGCGCTGACCGTGGTGTTGGCCCAGCCGTTGACGCGGACGGCGGTCTTCAGGGTGATGTTCGACATGGTGTTCCCCTCCGGGTTCGGCCGACCGGAAGCCGGCCGACTCGCAAGTTTCTTGGGTGTCGCCCGCGGAACCGGCTTCCTCCTGGCCGGTGCCGCTGGCGACATGAGAAACATACGGCGGCGAGCCCTGCTCACCTGAGGGTCCCAGGGCCCATTCCCGGGCCCAAAGCGTCAGTTGGGTCTTCGGTCCCCCTGCGGGCGGCCGGGGCCCACGCCCCGCCATCGGCCCGCTCGTGCTCTCCCTCTGCTGCTCAGCCACGGCGACCACCGGCCCCGTGTGCCCCATGGCCCGCGATGGGCGCCGTGCCGAGCCAGCGGGCGATGGCCTCGCTGCGGCTGGTGCTGTGCAGCTTGGTGAAGATGCGGTTGATGTGGTTCTTGACCGTCTTCTCGCTGATGAAGCAGGTGGCGGCGATCTGCTGATTGCTCATGCCGGAAGCGATCAGCTCCATGACCTCCACCTCCCGCGAACTCAGTCCGTACTGCTGCCTGTTGACCGAGGCATCCGATTCCCCGGCCATGGAAGACTGTGCCACAGTCGGTTGCATCTGCGAAAGACCTTGCGGTGTACGGACCGGTCGCGGCGCAGGTGGCGCCGGTTCGGGCTGGCGTGTGTGCGCGGGTGCGGCATGTTGCTGAACGGAACTCGGGGCGTGGCCGTCGTACCCGGAGCCCTGGTACGGAACGCCGGTGGTCAGCGCCGTTCCGAGTCCTTCGGGCAGGGGGCCGGAGCGCGGCCCGGAGCCTTGGCGCATATGGGCGAGCAGGGCATTGGCGGCGGTGGCGGTGAAGTGGGCCCGGCCGTCCTTGGTGTCGCGTACGGCCTGCACCAGCTGGTCGGCGGTGAACTCGCCGTGGACGAGGTAGCCGCTCGCGCCCAGCCGGAGCGCCTCGTGGACGATCTCGTTCTCCCGGCTGTAGGTCAGCATCATCACGGGTGCAACCCGCACCAGGTGCGGCAGCGCCGATATGCCGTCGACGCCGGGCATGCGGACGTCGAGCAGAACGACGTCCGGGCGGTGCCGGACGGCCATGTCGTAGGCCTGGCGGCCGTCCGTGGCCTCCGCGACGACCTCGATGTCTTCGCGTCCGGAGAGCAGGACGCCGAGGCCGGCCCGGACCACGGGGTTGTCGTCCGCGACGACGACCCGCAGGGCGCTGGGGCCCGCCGGGGGCGTGGCCGCGGGGAAGGGCGGCAGGGACTGGGATGCCGCGGACTGCTGGGGAACGGGGAAGGACGGGGAGCTGGGCTCCGAGGTGAGCGGTGTGACGTGCGAGGACGTGTGCTGGGACGCGTGGTGCGGTGCGGCCCAGTTCTGGCCCGGGGCGCGGGAGACGTCGTCCGGCATCTGCGACCTCCTCTCAGGGTCTGTGGGTCTATGGGGGGTGAGTGCGGAATACGGACGGTTCACTGGGGCGGCTCCGCTCCGGAAGGGGCGAGCAGAGCGACGATCGGCAGTTCCAGGCGGACCTCGGTGCCCTTGGCCGCCTGGCCCTTGCCGATACGGATGCGGGCGCCGATGGAGGCGGCGCGCTCGACCATGCCGACCAGGCCGAAGTGCCCGGCGTGCCGGAGGTCGTCGAGGGTCGTGCCCGGGGGCAGGCCGCGCCCGTCGTCGTAGACGCTGACGCGCAGCACGTCGCCCTTCACCCCGGCGAGTACGACGAGGTAGGTGGGGTGGGCGTGGCGTTGGGCGTTCTCCATCGCCTCGGAGGCGATGGTGAGCAGCTGGCGGGCGACGACCTGGGGTACGGGCGGGATCGGTGCGTCGTTGAGCAGCCGGAAGGTGGCGGCGAGTTCGTGCCGCTTGGTGAAGTCCTGGACGCGGGCCCGGAGTTCGCGTACGACGTCGATGCCGCCGTCGAGTCCGGACTCGCGGCGCAGGTCGGAGAGGAGCTCGCGGGACTCGGCCGCGGCGCGGCGGGCCGAGCGGGCGACCAGTTCGGCCTGGTGCTTGACGGTGAGCGGGTCCATCCGGCCGGAGGAGGCGGCCAGCCCGTCGGCGGCCAGGGCCAGACCGTGCAGGGTCTTGGCCACCGAGTCGTGCATCTCCCGGGCGAGGCGGGCCCGTTCGCCCTCCACGGCCTCGCTGACGGCCAGCCGGGCTCTGGTCTCGGTGAGGGCCTGGCTGGCGGATCCGAACCGGAGGAGGAGATTGCGCAGGGTTACTCCCACCGCTCCGGCGATCACGCAGAAGCCGGGAAGGAGGAATGCCGTCGCCCCGGCGGCTTCCAGCTTCGGGTCGGTCCCGTACACACCGAGCACGATCGCGGTCTGGAGTGCCGCGAAGACCGCGGCGCCGCGCCAGCCGTATACCAGCCCGGCCAGCAGCGGGGTGCAGACCGTGACGTAGGCGAGAGTGGATTCCGGCGTGGCGGTGATCAGCAGCAGTGCGCCGAAGAAGGCGTCTATGCCGAGCAGCCACGGGTGACGCAGCAGGACGGGCCCGAACCGTTCCCAGTCACGGAAGAGAACGTAACTGCCCATGAAGGTGACGAGTACGGCGGCACCGATCAGCCAGGTGGCGAGGCCCGAGGCGGCGTGGTCGATCGCGAAGGGCGTGGCCACCGCGATCATGGCGAGCCGGAATCCGAAGACCTGGCGGCACATCGCCTGGAGCGCGTTCAGCTGGATCGCGAACGCCGGACGTGAGCCGGGGTCCGCGATCGCCTGACGCACCTGCGCGTTCAGTCCGGCGTGGATGCCGCCGAGCTGGAAAGACATGAGCCTGTCACCTCCCTCCGGTGGCTCTGCCACCACCCGCCGCGTTCACGTCATCCGCCCATGAGGGTGCTGAAGTCGACGTTGACGCCGTAGACGAAGCCGACGGTCAGCATCACGAGCGTGCCGGGGAGCAGGAACGTGGTGACGGCGAAGGTTGCCTTGGGCACCGCCCTGGCCGCCTTCCGCCGGGCGTTCTGGGCATCGGTGCGCCGCATGTCGTTGGCGATCTGGATCAGCGTCTCGACGATCGGGGCACCGAGCTCCTCGCCCTGCTGGAGCGTGGTGACGAACATCGCGACCTGCTCCGAGTCGTTGCGCTTGCGCAGCTGGTCGAAGGCCTCACGACGGCTGACGCCCATGTCCATCTGGCGCAGGGTGATGCGGAGTTCGTCGGCCCAGGGGCCCTCGTACTTGTCGGCGACCCGGGCCAGCGCCTGCCGGAAGCCGAGTCCGGCGGAGACGACGACGGCAAGCACGTCGAGGAAGTCCGGAAGGGTCCGGTCGATGTGATCACGGCGAATGCGGACCGCGGACCAGATGCCCACCTCGACCCAGAAGATGCCGAAGGCGATCAGCACCAGGGAGAGAAAGATCTGACCGCGGATGATCATTGAGAAGGCCCCGAGCAGGCCGAGCCCCCCATAGACCGCCCGGCGGGCGGCATAGCGGTCGATGGTCAGACCGCCGGGGTTACCGGCCATGTCGATCTGTCGGCGCTTCTTGTTGACGGCCTTGGGACCCATCATGCGGAGCACCATGGGCGCCCAGCGCATGCCGAGGCGGTCGATTCCCGAGCCGACCGCGCTGGTGCGGGTGGAACCGACCTCCAGCGCGATCGCGAGGTCGCCCGGGAGTTTCGCGTCGGCCCGGTACATGCGGATGCCCGCGACGGCCCCGAAGACCGCGAGTCCTACGACACCTGCCAGCAGCAGATCCATGTGTGCGTCGCCCTTCAGACGTCGATCTTGGAGAGGCGGCGGATCACGATGAATCCGATCGCGTACAGGGCCAACGAGACGATCACCGCGACCTGTCCGATGAATGCTCCGGTCATGCGGTCGAGCGCGCCGGGCATGACCGCGTTCATCAGGAGCATGGCGCCGAGGCCGAAGGCCGGAACGGCGTACGCGGTGACGGTGACCTGGGAGAGCTGGGTCTTGACCTCGCGCCGGGTCTCCTTGCGCTCCTCCAGCGTCTCGGTGAGGTTGCGCAGCGAGCTGACGACCGTACCGCCGGCCCGGTTGGACAGGACGAGGGTGGTGACGAGGACGACGAGCTCGCGGGAGGGGAGCCGGTCGGTCAGCTCGCTCATCGCGTCCTCCAGCGGCTCGCCGACGGCCAGGCGCCGGGAGACCCGGGCCAGCTCCTCACCGGCCGGGTCCTCCATCTCGTCGGCCGCCATGCCGATGGACGTGCGCAGCGCCAGACCCGCCTGGGTGGCGTTGGCGAGGATGCGGGCGAGTTCGGGGAGCTGGTTGATGAAGTGCTCGGTGCGCTTGGTGCGTTGCCAGTTCAGGAAGGCGTTGGTGCCCCAGAGGCCGATGAGGGCGGCGACCGGGCCGAAGAAGCTGGCGAGCAGGGACGACGCGATCATCCACAGGCCCGCCATGGCGACGACGGCGTAGACGAAGAACTCGCCCGGGGTGATCTCCAGACCGGTGGCCGCCAGTTTCAGTTCGAGCTTGCGGCCCAGGCCGGTCTTCCGCAGGCGGCTGTCCAGTGCCCGGAACCGGCGTCGGCGGCCGGTCTCCGGTATGTGCCCGGTGTGCGAGAGGCGGTCCACCAGGGCGTCGCGGTCGGCCTTGCCGCCGCTGTAGGCGTGCAGGCCCGCGACGCCGGTGACTCCGGCGATCAGCGTCACACCGATGGTGAGCAGTGGGAGATTGGTCATGGCTCGGTACCTAGTTGGCCTCTCGGGTGGCGAGCTGTTCGGCGGAATCGGCGACCCCGAAGGCCTGCGGGATGGGCTGGCTGGCCATGTAGAGACGCTCGGCGATCTTGCGTGGGAGCGGGAGGTACGAGAACTCGCCGTTGATCCGTCCTTCGGCGTCCATCGGCTGGGCGTTGAACTTCGCGACGGTCACGATGCGGTAGGGGTCGCGCCCGTGCGAGTCGAGGACGGCGATCTCGGTGATCTTTCTGGAGCCGTCGGCGTGCCGGGTGAGCTGGACGATCACGTCGACGGCGCTGTTGATCTGGTCGTGCAGGGCCTCGAAGGGGATCTCGATCTCGGACATCGACGCCAGCGTCTGCAGACGCATCAGCGCGTCCTCGGCGTTGTTGGCGTGGACGGTCGCGAGCGAGCCGTCGTGACCGGTGGACATCGCCTGGAGCATGTCGAGCGACTCGCCGCCACGGACCTCACCGACGACGATGCGGTCGGGGCGCATACGCAGGGAGTTGCGGACCAGGTCACGGATGGTGATCTGGCCCTTGCCCTCGACGTTCGCCGGACGGGACTCCAGCCGGATGACGTGGTTCTGCTGGAGCTGGAGCTCGGCGGAGTCCTCGATGGTGACGATGCGCTCGCTGTTGGGGATGAGGCCGGAGAGCGCGTTGAGGAGCGTGGTCTTCCCGGTGCCGGTGGCGCCGGAGACGATGACGTTGAGCTTGGCCTGGACGAGCCCGGACAGCAGGATCAGCATCTGGTCGTCGAGCGAGCCGACGTTGATCATTTCCTGGAGCGTGAAGGCCCGGGGGAACCGTCGGATGGTGAGCGTCGCGCCGGTCAGGGAGAGCGGCGGGATGATCACGTTGACACGTTCACCACTGGGTAGACGCGCGTCGACCATGGGGTTCGACTCGTCGACGCGGCGGTTGACCGTCGACACGATGCGTTCGATGGTCTGCATCAGCTGCTCGTGCGAGCTGAACCGCATCGGCAGCTGCTCGACCCGGCCGCTGCGCTCGACGAAGATCTGGTCGGGCCCGTTCACCATGATTTCGGTGATGGACGCGTCCTCCAGGAGCGGCTCCAGGATGCCGAGGCCGAGCGCCTCGTCGACGACCCGGCGGATCAGCTGGGTGCGTTCGACCGTCGAGAGGACGGGCCCCTCGCGGCTGATGATGTGGCTGAGTACGCGCTCCAGCCTCGCCCGCCGGTCTGCGGCGGCGAGCGAGGACATCTCCGCCAGGTCGATCTCCTCGAGCAGCTTGGCGCGGTAGGTGGCCACCATGTGGCTGTCCTCCCGCGCCCCGCCGTTCTTCTCGGGGGCGGTCATGCGTGCCCGCAGACTCATTGCGTAACTCCTCGTTCGGAAAAACTGTGGTGCCCTGGTCGTGCGGGATGGGCGCCGGTCAGCCTCTCGGCATGGTGGAACTGCGCTCGGCCCAGCCCCAGTCGTCGATCCCGGGCACGACGGAGGGAATCCTCACGCGGGTGGTGTACGTGACTTCGCTGTCCCCACCGCTCCGCCTGAACTTCGAGTTCTTGTAGCTGCCCAGCCAGTCGCTCATCGCGTCGCGGCCGGCCCGCTCGGAGCTCCCGCGCGGAACGTCCTGCGTGGCGGTACGTGCCGCCGCGCGAGCGCCCGTGCCCGCCTGGTTGGCGGCGTACGCGGCCACGCCCAGCTGGATCGCGAAGAGGCCCACCAGGAGCAGCAGCGGGATGAAGCCCATGTACTCGATGGCGACCTGGCCGCGGTCCCGGCGGGCCGCGGCGGCCTTCCGGCCCCGTACACGTACGCGCATGCTCATCGCTTGGCCTCCAGCGGCGACGCGGCATTGCCCTCGATGGTCATCGGCCAGTTGAGTACGCCGGGCACCAGGACCGGCACCTTCAGCTGCACCGTGGCCTTGTACAGGGCCCCGGAGTTCTCGCACCTGGTCCGCTTCATGGACTTCCGCCACACCGGCGGCAGGTCCTCCTCGGCCGCTTCCCGGCACGCCTGGCCGCGGTACGAGCCCTGGGTGATGGCGCCCTTGTGCGCCGCCTGGTCCGCCGAGTTCCCCGCGAGGGAGAACGTGTAGCCGATCAGGGCGCACTGCCAGAGCGCCACCAGCAGCAGGATGATCAGCGGAGTGACGCCCAGGAACTCGATCGCGGTCTGGCCGCGGTCCCGGTCCTGGTGGCGGGTGAGGAGGCGGATACGGGTGCGGGTCCCGGGGCGGGCCGGGACGGCGTCACCGTGCTGCCCGCCGCGTATCTCCGTGTCTCTCGTCTCGGTGAGTGTCATTGGTCAACTTGCCCCCTGGGTCGTCGCCCGGTTCCGGTTGCCGTCGCGGTCGCGGCGGCGCCCGATCGAGCCTCGGTCGTTCTTGAACTTCGCGTTGCTCTTCGCGCTGTTCTTCTCGGCCTTCTCAGGAACCTTGACGATGCCCAGCTCGCCCGCAAGGGCCCAGAGGGCCTGTTTGACCGTGCTCTTGGAATCGAGCTCGTGCAGTCGACCCGCGTCGACCACGCTCTGCAGTTCCTTGAAGTTGGCGGGAACGGCCGTGTTGGCCGTGGTGGTGCCGGTGATCTTCTCGATGAGCTGCGGCTGGATCTCGGTGTTGCGGATGAAGCGGTTGACGACGGTGACCGTCTCCTCCGCCTTGCGGATCTGGAGCCGGTCCCACATCCGTACGACCCGCTTGGCGCCGCGCACCGCGATCACGTCGGGCGTGGTGATCAGCAGCGAGGTGTCGGCCATCTCGATGGCCGCGGCGTTGGCGCCGTTGAGCTGGCTGCCGCAGTCGATGATCACGACCTCGTGGCGCGAGCGCAGGGCGCTGACTATCTGCCGGGCCGAGCGGTCGCTGACCTCCTCGGCGCTCTCGCCCTCGCCGGGCGCCAGCAGCAGCGCGAGGCCCGTGGCGTGGCTGAACACGGCATCGGCCAGCACCCGCGGCGAGATGTCGGTGATCGTCGACAGGTCGACGATCGACCGGCGGAACTGAACGTCGAGGTACGAGCCGACGTCACCGGCCTGGAGGTCCATGTCGACCAGGGCGACGGTGCGCCCGGACGCCTGGGCCGCCAGGGCCAGCTGCACGGCGGCGACGGTGGTGCCGACCCCGCCCTTGGCGCCGCTGACGGAGATGACCGTACCGCCGGGACCGGTGAAGACATCGTTCCCGGAGGTGAGGTGGCGGCGCACGCCGAGGGACCACTGGGCCGCGGATTGAACCCGGTTGGCCAGTTCTTCGTAACTGAGGGGGAGGGTGACGACGCCGCGCGCGCCCGACTCCATCGCGGACGAGAACAGACCGGGGGTGACATCGGCGGTGATCAGTACGACCCCGATGGCGGGGAAGCGGAGGGAGACCTCCCGGATCAGTTCCAGCGCCGGCACCGGCCCGATGCGCTCGTGGACCAGCACGACCTCGGGCAGATCGTCGAGCGATTCGCCGGCGAGCCGGGCGAGGGTGTCGATGAGCTGCGTCGAATCACTGACCGGTGCGGCCGGCTCCGCCTCGGGGAGCTGGCTGAGCAGGGTGGTGACGGATCTGGCCGCGTCGATGTCACCGACGGCCGGGAGGATCCTCGTGGTCATTCGATCCTCACTTGTCCTTGTCGAGGGTGTAGGTGCGGTCCCCCGGACGGATGGTGCTGTCGCTGCCGGAAGCCAGCAGCGCGAGGCGTACGTGCTCCGCGAAGGACTCGGCGTAGGCGATGCGCTGGGTGTCGAGCGTGTTCAGCGCGAAGGTGATCGGCACGGCTTCGGTGCCCATGTTGGACTTGCCGTCCTGGCTGGGCTCCAGGGGCGTGAGCTTGCCGACGTCCAGGACCTTGGCGTTGGAGACGATGACCTTCGACTGGGAGGCCTCGCCGTCGCGCTCACCGGCGAAGGTGGCGTAGATGTTCACGGTGGCGCCGGGGGTGATCTTGCCCGCGACACCGGTCGCGGCGTCGATCATGATCGCGATCTCCTGCTCACCGGGCTGGAGCTCGGGGCGGCGCTGCATCATGTCGGACTGGAGCAGGGAACCCTTGCGCAGCTGGGTGACGGCGATCTTGCCGTTCACCTCGGAGAGGTCGGTGACCGCGTTGCGGGAGAGCCAGCGCTTGGGCATCGAGACCTTCTCGAACTGCCCGGTGGACAGGGCGGTGTAGGGCGCGACGTCGGACTTCAGCTGATAGGCCGAGACCTCGGGTCCGACCTTGGAGTTGACGTCACTGATCACCGAGAGCACGCCGGCGAAGGCGCCGAAGGCGCACAGAACCGACAAAAGCAGGAGTATCACGCCGCGGCGCTGACGGGAGTTCATGGGCCGGACAACCTCGTTCGATTCGGATGCATGGGGCAGCGGACGGAAGGGCGTCTACGGAGGAAAGCGGAAGCGCTAGGAGTGCGGTGGTGCGAGCGCTTCGTGGCTGAGGACACCGGCGGAGTGCATTCGGTTCTCGGTCGCGGGAAGCGGGGAGGAGCAGAACCCGCAACGATCACCGATGAGTTCCATGCGGCACCAGTGGCAGGTCTCACGGCGTACGGAGGCCACCAATTGGTACAGGACGGAGAGGTCTGGCAGATAGGCGGCGAATTCCACCAGCTTCCCGGTCCCCCACCACGCCGGGGACTGGGACGGAAGGGCGGATTCGTGAATGGCCTGGACCTGCCACGCGGGTGCGAGGGTCTCCTTCACCCACTCGGACTGCGACTGGCCTTTGGCGGTCATGAGGTGGGTGCCGAATTCGGGGCCGGCCGGCGGATCGGACTTCGGGCCGATCTTGACCAGTTGCGGCTCGGGGCCCGCGACGACGGCGAACTGGGAGCCCGGCACCCAGGACTTGGCATGGGTCTTGAGGTCGACCGGAACGCGGTCGAACCTGGTGACCGAGTGGAGCAGGGCGCCCGCGTGGATGTAGTGCGTCAGCAGCCGGGCGGCGGAGGCGACCACCCCGGGGCTGAAGTCACATATCGACAGCTGGCGCAGCTGCCTGACGAGCACGGCGACACCCAGCGGCGGGAGGTCCACCTTGACCAGGGCGATGCGGTCGCTCTCCAGGACCGAGCGCACGGAGTAGAGCCGGCGCTCGTGGGCGGGCGAGATGCCTGACGGGTAGACCGCGACGACGTAGCCGTGCTGCTCCAGCAGTACGTGCATGTCACCGATCGCCATCTCCAGCGCCTGGGCGTCCGGAGCCTGCAGCAGGGCGGCTGTCGGTGTCTGCTGATCGGTAGGAGGAAGTACCAGATCAGCATTGGTCACTGCTATTGCGGTCGGCACGCTGTTCCCCGTTTCGGCTCCGGCCTGACGCCGGTCATGGCGTCGGCCGCAATCGCTCCTGCTCCGCGGTCTGGCTCAGCACTTTATCCACGTCCTACCTGGCAGAGAACACTTTTCGAGGGGCAGTCCGACAACACATGCGAGGCGCCCGCGTAACGCCCGTGTGCTAAATCGGAGCAAATCGAAAATCGTCAAATTCTGTACCACTGCGGAGGGTTACCGACCAGCCTTCCCGCGTTCCGGACCGGATATTCATCGGCGCACGTCAGCGCGGACACGGAACCGGCGGAACATCCCGCACGGCCGCCGCCGGCCGACGGGACGCTCACTGTCCGAGCACCCTCGCATGATCGCCCGGACAAGGTTACGGAAGGTCAACAAAACGTCAATGTGTGGCCACGAGAACGTGACTTCGAGCCTGCCGGGCGGGTCCGGCGGGGGTACGGGCGGCTCGGCGCGGGGCGTAAGCGGAGCGGGCCGGGGGCGCGGGCAATGTGAGTGCGGGACGGATCCGGGAGCGGCACGAAGGACCGCCCGGGGGCCGTCCGGCGCGAGCGGCGAACCGGGTTCCCGCTGCCAGAGGTCTTGACAACTCTATTGGTCTGGACCAGTTTTGTCGGCCAGCGGTGGCCACCGTTCCCTCTGCTCCACATCCCCGTCTTCCCCCCCGTCACCTGCCGGCCGCCCCGGGCGGCGCCGGACCACCCCGCCGGCCCGCCCGGCCGCTCCCGGCAGGCACCACCGACTCCCCACGGAGGCAGCAAGTGGAACGTTCCCCCCTCGGCGCCCACAGAGTCCGCGGGCGCCGCGGCCGCATCCGGCGCGGTGCCGCCACGGCCGTCCTCGCGACCGTCGCACTGACCGCCACGGGCCTGGTCTCCAGCGCCCAGGCCGCCGACATCAACGTCGCCAAGAACGCGGGCTTCGAGTCCGGACTCGCCAACTGGACGTGCACCAACGGCAGCGGCGCCACCGTCTCCTCCCCCGTGCACGGCGGCACCGCCGCCCTCAAGGCCACCCCGGCCGGGCAGGACACCGCGCGCTGCTCCCAGACCGTGGCCGTGAAGCCGAACTCCACGTACACGCTCAGCTCCTGGGTGCAGGGCGGTTACGCGTACCTCGGCGCGAGCGGCACCGGGACCACCGACGTGTCGACCTGGTCGCCCGGCTCCTCGAACTGGACGCAGCTGAACACCAGCTTCAAGACCGGTGCCAATACCACCTCCGTGGAGATCTACACGCACGGCTGGTACGGGCAGTCCGCCTATCTGGTCGACGACGTCTCGGTGAACGGCCCCGACGGCGGGGGCGGTTCGGACCCCGACCCGACCGTTCCGTCCGCCCCGGCCGGTCTCGCGGTCGGCGCGACCACCACCACCTCCGTGTCGCTGTCCTGGAACGCGGTCTCCGGCGCGACCGGCTACACCGTCTACAGAGACGGCCAGAAGGCGACCACGGCCACCGGCAGCTCCGCGACCGTCACCGGGCTGAGCGCCGACACGGCGTACCAGTTCACGGTGACGGCGACCAACGCGGCCGGTGAGTCCGTGAAGTCCGCCGCGGTGAGCGCCCGTACGGCCAAGGAGGGCGGCGGCAACCCGAACCCCGGCACCTCCGTGCCCAAGCACGCGGTCACCGGCTACTGGCAGAACTTCAACAACGGCGCGACCGTGCAGAAGCTCAGCGACGTGCCCGCGAACTACGACATCATCGCGGTCTCCTTCGCCGACGCCACGACCACCCCGGGCGGGGTCACCTTCAACCTGGACACCGCCGGGCTGAACGGCTACACCGTCGACCAGTTCAAGGCCGACATCAAGGCGAAGCAGGCGGCCGGGAAGAACGTCATCATCTCGGTCGGCGGCGAGAAGGGCACCGTCTCCGTCAACAGCGACACCTCGGCGAACAACTTCGCCAACTCCCTCTACTCGCTCATCCAGGAGTACGGCTTCAACGGCGTCGACATCGACCTGGAGAACGGCCTCAACTCCACGTACATGACGAAGGCGCTGCGCTCGCTGTCGCAGAAGGCGGGCTCCGGTCTCGTCATCACGATGGCCCCGCAGACCATCGACATGCAGTCGACCGGCGGCGAGTACTTCAAGACGGCGCTCAACATCAAGGACATCCTGACCGTCGTCAACATGCAGTACTACAACAGCGGTGCGATGCTCGGCTGCGACGGCAAGGTCTACTCGCAGGGCTCGGTGGACTTCCTCACCGCGCTCGCCTGCATCCAGCTGGAGGGCGGCCTCGCCCCCTCGCAGGTCGGCCTCGGGGTGCCCGCCTCCACCAGCGCGGCGGGCGGCGGCTACGTCTCCCCCTCGGTGGTGAACGCGGCCCTGGACTGCCTCGCCTCCGGCACCAACTGCGGTTCCTTCAAGCCCGCGAAGACGTACCCGGACATCCGCGGTGCGATGACCTGGTCGACCGCCTGGGACGCCAAGTCGGGCAACGCCTGGTCCAACGCGGTGGGCCCGCACGTGCACGGCCTGCCGTAACCACCGGCGGGCAACCACGACCAGCAGCGCCGCCGCTCCCCCGGCGGCGCTGCCGCACGTTCGGGACATGTCCCGGACCGGCAACAGAGTGACCGGGACGGCCCCCCTCCATGGCTGTTCGGGCATGCTCGTGTCACCGTGAGGAGGCTCAGGTGCGGTGTGACGGGGGGACAGGACATGACCGGGGCGCGGATTCAGGCATTGAGTGACGACGATCCCGCGACGCTCGGGCCGTACCGGCTGATCGGACGGCTGGCGTCCGGCGGCATGGGGCGGATCTATCTGGCCGCGGACGACGCCCGCGGCGGTCCCCGCGGCGGCAGGGCCGCGGGCGGCGAAACCGGCGGGCGGGGGCTCGTCGCGGTGAAGACCCTGCTGGCCGAGGGAGAGGTCAGCGCGGTGGACCGGCGGCGCTTCGCCCGCGAGGTGGCCCTGGCCCAGCGGGTCGACAGCGCGTTCACGGCACGGGTACGGGACGCCGACGCGGACGCCGAGCGGCCCTGGATGGCCATCGACTACATCGCGGCCCCCTCCCTCGCCGAACTGGCCCGCAGCTGCGGGGTGCTGCCCGCCTCGGCCGTACGGTGGATCGCCGCCGGGACCGCGCAGGCACTGGTCACCCTGCACGGGGTGGGCATCGTGCACCGCGACGTGAAGCCGCAGAACGTGCTGCTGCCGCTGGAGGGCCCCCGGGTCATCGACTTCGGCATCTCGCACGCCAGCGACCTCACCCTCACCGGGCTCACCCTCGGCACGATCGCGTTCACCTCGCCCGAGCAGGCGCGCGGCGAGGCGTCCACGGCCGCCTCCGACGTCTACTCGCTGGGCGCGACGCTCTTCCTGCTCGCCACCGGACGCCCGCCGTACCGCGCGGACGGGGACACTTTGAGGCTGCTGGCCCGTGTCCAGCGCGGCGAACTCGATCTGACCGGACTGCCGAAGGAGCTGGTCGGGACGGTCCGGCCGTGCCTGGACGTCGACCCGCAGCAGCGCCCCGAGCCCGCCGAGCTGCTCGCCCGGTTCCGCCGGGCCCAGGCCGGGATGCCCGCCACATGGAGCGGCGCCCGGTGGCTGCCGCCGCGGTGGACGGAGCTGATCGGCGCGTACGCCGCGCAGGGGCTGGAGCTGGCGGAGGGGCGGGCCCGGCCGGACGTCCCGGCCGACGAGCGGCGGACCGAGCGCCGCGCCCCCGGGCAGCACACCGCCGGACAGCGCACCCGGGTGGTGCCGCCGCCCCGGCCGACGCTGATCTACTCGCCCGAGCGGCAGGCCCGCGCGGATCGCGACCGGGCCCGCCGCCGCGACCGTACCCGGCAGGAGATGGCGGCCCTCCTGGAGCTGGCGGAGCGGCAGCGCGAGGAGCAGGCCGAGCGGGAGCGCGAGGAGCGCGAACGGGCCGAGCACGTCGAGCGGGAACGCGCCGAGCGCGCGGAACGGGCGGAACGCGAACGGGCGCAGCGGGCCGAACGGGAACGCGCCGAGGCGGCCCGCAAGGAGGCCGAACGCCTCGAACGGGAGAGGGTGGCGCGGGAGAAGGCCGCACGGGAACGGGCGGCGCGGGAGCGGGCCCGGCGGGAACGCGAGGAGCGCGAGCAGGCCGAACGGGCCGAACGGGCCGAACGCCGACGGGCTGAGCGGGCGCGGCGGCCCGCACCGGCGCGGGCGGCCTCTTCCTCGGCCTCCGGCCCGTCTTCGTCCTCCCCCTCGAATTCGAAGAGTTCGTCGGGCGGGTCGTCGAACTGGGGCTGGCTGGTCGCCCTGATCGTCATCGGGCTGCTGCTCTGGCAGCCGTGGGACAGCGCGAAGTCGTCCGACGGCCCGGGCTCGTCCGGCTCGACCGGCGCCGGTTCCGTCGCGGGCACCAGCCTCGGCGCCCCCACGCACGGCACCGGCGCCGACGACTCCGGCACCGGCGGTTCCAGCACCGACGACTCCGGCGACGACGAGGAGTCCACCCCGACGCCCACTCCGACACCGACGCCGACGCCCACCCCGGACGCCACCGACCTGGCCTTCGCCGCGGTGCGTGCCGGTGACTGCCTCGATGTGTACAACGACGGGCACGGCGGCATGAGCACCGGCCGCCCGATCCGGGTGGGGTGCCGGGCGGCGAACGCGTACATGCACGTCAGTCGGGTGAGCACCGCCGCCGGGGCCTCCGGCTCCTGCGACAGCGGGGCGGGCTTCACCTGGTGGCGCAAGTCCGGTGCGGACGGTGTGGTGCGCACGCTCTGCCTGGACCGGGTGTACCAGGTGGGCCAGTGCTTCCCGGCGAAGGTCAACGGGGCCACCAACGCCGATCTGACGGTGGTGTGGAGCTGCGACGCCTCGACCGTGCCGGTGGCCGGGCAGTCGATCCTGCGGATCACCGGCTACTACCGGGCGCCCGCGCCCGGCGCGAACTGGACCTGTCCGTCCGGGAGCGGCGAACGGTTCTGGTACTGGCCGGTGAACCACGGCAAGAGCCTCATCTGCGCCTCGGCGGCCTGACCGCTGCGGCCACCGTCACGGCGGACTCGACGGCGGACTCGACGGCTGGCTCGGCGGCGGGGCTCGACGGCGGTCGATGCCGCGGGTGCGGGGAGCGCGGCACGGCGCCCTGCGAGGCGGGGCGCCGTGCGGTGGTGCGGGTGCGGCACATGGGCCGGCTGGTTCAGCCGAGGACCGCGAGGGCGTCGATCTCGATCAGCAGGCCCTTGGGGAGGCCGACGTAGACCGTGGTGCGGGCGGCGGGGGGCGCGGTGAGGTTCTGCTCGGCGAAGTACGCGTTGTAGATCTCGTTCATCTCGGCGAAGTGGTCCACGTCCGTGAGGTAGACGCGCATCATCATCACGTCGTCCCAGCTCGCGCCGCCCTCCTCCAGGATCGCCTTGACGTTGGCGAAGGTCTGGAGGGTCTGCTCGCGCAGGGTCGGACCGGCGGGGGTCGGGGCCCGGCCCTCCACGGCGGGCAGGAAGCCGACCTGCCCGGCGACCTGGAGGATATTCCCCTTCTTCACCCCGTGCGAGAACTTCGCGGGGGGCGTGGTGTGGGTGCTCGGGGTGAGGGCGGTCTTCTCGGTCATGGCAGTTCAGGCCTTCTCGGGTCGGGTGGTGCCGGAGTACTCCCGGCTGATGGACTCGGCGGTGCGGCGCACCAGGGGGAGCAGGGTGAGGAGTTCCTCGGCCGTGACGACGACGTTGGGCGCGGAGACCGACATCGCGGCGACGACCCGCCCGTCCGCGCCCCGGACGGGGGCGGCGACACAGTTGATGGACTCCTCGTGGCCACCGAGGTCGGTGGCCCAGCCCTGTTCGCGGACGACGGCCAGTTCCTTGAGGAACGCACCGGCGTTCGGGGTCGAACGGGACGTGTACATGGGGTAGTCGAGCTGCTCGGCGACGGTGCGCCGCTCGGCCTCGGGAAGGTCGGCGAGGAGCAGTTTCGCGACGGCGGCGACGGTGATCGCGACGGGCTTGCCGATCCGGGAGTACATCCTGACCGGGTAGCGGCTCTCCACCTTGTCGATGTAGAGCACCTCCTGCTCCTCGTAGACCGCGAGGTGCACGGTGTGGCCGCAGTTCCCGTTGAGCTCGGCGAGGTAGGGGTGGGCGATCTCCCGCACGTCGAGGTTCTCGACGGCTTCCTGGGCGAGGGCGAAGAGGCGGGCGCCGAGGCGGTAGCGCTGGTCCTGCTGGCGGTGGACCAGGCCGTGCTCGTGGAGCGTACGGAGCAGGCGCAGCGCGGTGGACTTGTGGACGCCGAGCCGCTCGGCGACCCGGCCGAGGTCGGCGGGCCCCTGGGCCAGCAGGGGCAGGATGCTCAGCGCCCGGTCGACGGTCTGGCTCATGTCGTACGTACCTCCTGGTCGTCCCCCGTCCAGCCGGGGCCGAGACGAAGTCTCCCCCAGGCCGTGTCGTCGAGTGCGGCAAGGGCGTCGGCGTGCGCGCGGGCGGGGGGTTCGGTGAGGTCGCCGGGGACGGTGAGGACGGCGGCGGCCATCAGGTGGCCGTGGCGGGCGCGGTCGCGCACCGGGAGGCCGCGCAGGGTGGCGGAGAGGAAGCCGGCCGCGAAGGCGTCGCCCGCGCCGACGGGGGCGACGACGTCGACGCGGAGGGCGGGGACGGTGGTGACGGTGTCGGTGCCGGGCCCGGATCCCGCGAAGACCGTCACGCCGTCCGCGCCGCGCTTCACGACCAGGACGGACGGCTCCGGCAGCGCCGCCCGTACCGCCTCCGTGCCGCTCACCCCCCATGCCTCCTGCGCCTCGTCCTCGCCGACGAAGACCAGGTCGGCGCGGCGGGCCAGGTCGAGGAGGACCCGGGGGGAGGCGTCGGTGCCGCGCCACAGGCCGGGGCGGTGGTTGACGTCGAAGGAGAGCGCCGGGCGGCCGGGGCGGGGCTCGGTCAGGTGGTGGAGCAGGGCCCGGCAGTCGGCGGAGAGCGCGGCGGTGATCCCGGACAGGTGGAGCACCCGGGCCGTGGGCAGCGTCTCGCGGGGGACGGTGTCCGGGGACATCGCGGAGGCGGCGGAGCCGGCCCGGTAGTAGGCGACCTCGTGTGCGTCGGTGGCCCGGTCGGTGGCGGTGCGGAAGTAGATCCCGGTGGGCCGGGAGGGGTCGCGGCGCACCCCGGAGGTGTCGACCCCGTAGCCCGCGATCGCCCCGACGAGGTGGTCGCCGAAGCCGTCCGCCCCGACCCGGCCGACCCAGGCCGTCCGGTGCCCGGCGGCGGCCAGCGCGCAGGCCACGTTGGACTCGGCGCCGCCTATGCCCCGGTCGAAGGAGGGGACGTCGGCGAGGCGTCCGGGCCGCGACGGCAGGAACGTCACCATGGACTCGCCGAGGCACACGACGTCGACGGCTGCCGTCCTGGCCGGGGTTCCGGACACGCGGGGCTCCTCAGAGGTGCGGCGGACAGTGGTCCGGGACACGGCACGGGCGTACGCCGTGGACCTCGGGCGTCGGCTCGGATCGTAGACACTGTCGAGCGTCATACGCAACGATCGTTGCACATGACGCAACAAAGAGACGGAACCGGCACGGGCCGTACGGGCGCGGCCGAGGGGTCGTTCCGGGCGCCGGCGTCCACCATTGACCGGGTGCCGGCCCGAGTGCTAGACACCCGTGAGCACTGCACGCAATGATCGTTGCGTAATATGCAACGGACGAGTTCCCGAGGAGGGTCCCCTTGGCCGCCCAGCAGTCCGCCGAACAGGTCGCCCAGCAGCCCGTCGCGCAGTCCGTCGCGCAGTCCGCCGAACAGCCCTCCGCACGGGCCGCCGAACAGGCCGCCGAACAGGCCCTGACGGCTCTCGACGGCGAAGTGGTCGACCACCGTTTCAAGGCGCTGCCGCCCGACGCGGCCGGCCTGACCGTCGGGGCCCTCGCCGCCCAGCGGCGCAACCTCCACACCGGCGGATTCACCACCCCGGTGCTCGCCCTGTCCGCCGAGTCGGTCGAGCACAACCTCGCCCTGCTGCGCACGTACACCGAGCACCACGGCCTGGCCTTCGCCCCGCACGGCAAGACGTCCATGTCCCCGCAGCTCTTCGCCCGCCAGCTGGAGCACGGCGCCTGGGGCATCACCGCGGCCGTCCCGCACCAGGCCCGGGTCTACCGGGCGTTCGGCATCCGGCGGATCTTCCTCGCCAACGAGCTGGTGGACGCCGCCGCGCTGCGCTGGCTCGCCGGGGAGCTGGACGCCGACCCGGAGTTCCGCTTCGTCTGCTACGTCGACTCGGTGCGCGGCGTCGAGCTGATGGACACGGCGCTGCGCGCGGCGGGCGCCTCCCGGCCGGTGGACGTCGTCGTGGAGCTGGGCGCGGGCGAGGGCGCCCGCACCGGGGCGCGTACGGAGGCGGAGTGCGCGGAGGTGGCCGACGCGGTGGCGGCGGCCGGGACGCTGCGGCTGGTGGGCGTGGCCGGTTACGAGGGCGAGGTCCCGGACGCCACCGCCGAGCGGGTACGCGACTGGCTGCGCCGGCTCGTCGCGCTGGCCGCCGCCTTCGACCGGGCGGGCCGCTTCACGCCCGGCGAGCCGATCGTGGTCAGCGCGGGCGGCAGCGCCTGGTTCGACGCGGTGGCGGAGGTGTTCGCCGGGATCCCGGAGCTCTCCGCGCCCGTACTGAAGCTGCTGCGCTCGGGGGCGTACGTCTCGCACGACGACGGGCACTACCGCCACCTCACCCCGTTCAACCGGGTCCCGGAGGAGGGCTCCCTGCGGCCGGCGTTCCGGCTGTGGGCGCAGGTCGTCTCCCGCCCGACCGCCGACCAGGCCTTCCTCAACGCGGGCAAGCGGGACGCGGCGTACGACCTCGACCTCCCCGAGGCCCAGGTGGTGCGCTCCGGCCGGGACGGCGAGGTCCGCCCCGCGACGGACATCACGGTCGACCGCCTCTCCGACCAGCACATCTGGCTGCGCACCGGACCGGACGCGGAGCTGGAGGTGGGCGACTGGGTGGGGCTGGGCCTCTCCCACCCGTGCACCGTCTTCGACAAGTGGCAGCTGATCCCGCTGGTCACCGAGGACGGAACGGTCACGGACTACGTCCGCACCTTCTTCTGATCCCGGCGTCCCGCTCCCCCCGCACGAAAGGCGCCCCCCATGGACCTGGTCATCCGCAACGCGTACGTCGTCGACGGCACCGGCACCCCCGGCTACCGCGCCGACGTGGGCATCAGGGGCGGCCGGATCGCCGAGATCCGGCCGGAGGGCGCGGCGGGTCCCCGCCCCTCGGGCCGCCGGGTGCTGGACGCCGATGGGCTGGCCCTGACGCCCGGCTTCATCGACATGCACGCGCACAGCGACCTCGCGCTGCTGCGCGACCCCGACCACAGCGCCAAGGCCGCGCAGGGCGTCACCCTCGAAGTGCTCGGCCAGGACGGACTGTCGTACGCCCCGGTCGACGACCGGACACTCGCCGAGGTCCGCCGCGCCATCAGCGGCTGGAACGGCGGTGCGCCCGAGGACACGAGCATCGACTTCGACTGGCGCACCGTCGGCGAGTACCTGGACCGGCTGGACCGCAACTTCGGCGGGCGGGGCATCGCCGTCAACGCCGCCTACCTGATCCCGCAGGGCACCGTCCGGATGTACGCGACGGGCTGGGAGGACCGCCCCGTCACCCCCGCCGAACTGGACCGGATGCGGGAGCTGGTCGCGCAGGGCATGAGGGAGGGCGCGGTAGGCATGTCCTCCGGCCTCACCTACACCCCCGGCATGTACGCGGACGACTCCGAACTCACCGCGCTGTGCCGGGTGGTGGCCGCGCACGGCGGCTACTACTGCCCGCACCACCGTTCCTACGGGGCGGGGGCGCTCGACGCGTACGCGGAGATGGTGCGGCTCACCCGGGAGGCGGGCTGCCCGCTCCACCTCGCCCACGCCACCATGAACTTCGGCGTCAACAAGGGCCGGGCCCCCGAACTGCTCGCCCTGCTCGACGAGGCGCTCGACGCGGGCGCCGACATCTCCCTGGACACCTACCCGTACACCCCCGGCAGCACCACGCTCTTCGCCATGCTGCCGAGCTGGGCGAGCGAGGGCGGCCCCGGGGCGGTGCTGGACCGCCTCGCCGACGACGCCACGGCGGAGCGCATCCGCCACCATCTGGAGGAGCTCGGTTCGGACGGCTGCCACGGGGTGCCGATCGAGTGGGACACCATCGAGATCTCGGGGGTGGGCACGCCCCGCCTCGCCGGCCACGTCGGGCGCACCGTGGCCGAGTCCGCCCGGCTGCGCGGCGAGACGCCCTGGACGACCGCGCGCCGCCTGCTGGTCGAGGACCGGCTCGGCCCCACGATCCTCCAGCACGTGGGCCACGAGGAGAACGTACGCCGCATCATGCGCCACCGGGTGCACACCGGCGGCAGCGACGGCATCCTCCAGGGCGACCGGCCGCACCCCCGCGCGTACGGCACCTTCCCGCACTATCTCGGCCGGTACGTAAGGGAGTTGGGCATCCTCTCGCTGGAGGAGTGCGTCGCCCACCTGACCTCGCGCCCGGCGCGGCGGCTGCGTCTGGCCGACCGGGGGCACGTCCGCGAGGGGCACCGCGCCGACCTCGTCCTGCTCGACCCGCTGACGGTGGCCGCGGGCTCCACCTTCGAGGCGCCGCGCACCGGGCCGACGGGCATCCCGCACGTCCTGATCGACGGCCGCTTCGTGATCGAGGACGGCCGCCGCACCCAGGTCCTGGCGGGCCGCGCCGTCCGCTCGACGGGGACCCGCTGAGCCGCGGCTACTCCCCCGCCTGCTCGCCCGCCTGCTCCTTCGCCTGCTCCTTCGCCCAGGCCAGGTCCTCCGCGGTCGGGGCGTCGTCCTGGGTGAGGCTGCGGCGCCAGTAGCCGGTGAACTCCACGGCCCCGCGATCCATCCCGCGCTCCTCGACCAGGTGGCGGCGCAGGGCCCGCACGGTGCCCGCCTCACCGGCCAGCCACGCGGCCCCGGCCCCCTCGGGAAGCCGGGCCGCCCGCACCGCGTCCAGCAGCGACCCGCCGCGGTCCCGGTGCACCCAGTGCACGACCACCTCCGCCGCCGAGGGCAGCGGGCGCTCCTCCGCCGCGTCGGCGACCTCGGCCCGTACGAGCGCACGCGTCCCGGCGGGCAGGGACTCCAGGAGGGTGGCCAGCGCGGGCAGCGCCGCCTCGTCGCCGGCCAGCAGCAGCCAGTCGGCGGCGGGCAGCGGGCGGGCGTACAGCGACGAGGGCCCCACCATGCCGAGCACATCACCCACGCGCGCCTCCCGGCCGAAGCGGGCGGCGGGCCCGTCGTCGCCGTGGAGCACGAAGTCGACCGTCATCACCCCGGCCGCCCGGTCGTGGCCGCGCACGGTGAAGCTCCGCATCAGCGGGCGCTCGGCCTCGGGGATCGCCAGGTACGCCTCGTACCACCGCATGCCGTACGTGTCGTCGGCGTCCGGCTCCGGCAGCCGGGGCAGCGCCTGGCCCGGCCTCGGGAAACAGAGCTTCATCTGCTGGTCGGGCCGGTCCTCCAACACCTGCGCCAGCGCGTCCCCCACGAAGGCGACACGCGCCGTCCGCGGGGTGACCCGCTCGACCCCGACGACCCGTACGTACGACACGGCCAACGCCTGCCCCATAGCGGCCCCCACCTCTCCGATGACCCGTCCGACTGATACTTTACGGCGTAAGGAATTGCTCGGGAGAAGTTACTTTACGGCGTAAGGAGTCGCAAGTGGTGGTCTTTGCCGGACAGGGCGACGCCCGCCGCTCGATGTCCCTGCTGTGGCGCGCCGGGCAGCCGGAGCAGCCCGCGCGCCGCCCCGGTCCCGGCCCGAGGCCGGGGCTGAGCGTGGACGCGATCGTGACGGCCGCGATCGCGCTCGCGGACGCGGAGGGGATGGCCGCGCTGTCGATGCGCGCGGTGGGCGAGCGGCTCGGCCGCACGGCGATGGCGCTCTACACCTACGTCCCCGGCAAGAGCGAGCTGCTGGACCTGATGTACGACCAGGTCCACGCCGAACTGCCCGCGGACTACCCGGAAGACGGCGACTGGCGGGCCGGGCTGACCGCCTGGGCGCGCGACGGGCTGGAGTTCCACCTCCGCCACCCCTGGGTGCTCCAGGTCTCCCAGGCCCGTCCGGTGCTCGGCCCGCACGAGTACGCGGGGATGGACACC
The DNA here is from genome assembly GCF_042262625.1 of Streptomyces sp. NPDC056347. Classification (NCBI taxonomy): domain Bacteria; kingdom Bacillati; phylum Actinomycetota; class Actinomycetes; order Kitasatosporales; family Streptomycetaceae; genus Streptomyces; species Streptomyces sp. NPDC056347. The sequence goes on from NZ_JBHJQP010000007.1 coordinate 36,497, forward strand.
CTGGTGCGCCTGCTGCGGGCGACCGGACTGGACGCCCGTCAGCTGCGGCGGCTGATCGGCACGCTGTCCCACTTCGTACGCGGCTGCGCGGGCACGGTCGCCGAGGCCCGGCAGGCCGCGGCGGCGACGGGCGAGCCGGACGAGCAGTGGTGGTTCGCGCGCTCGGCGCTGCTGGCCGAGGTGGCGCCCGATTTCGCGGGGCGCTACCCGAGCCTGGCCGCGCTGGAGGGCGAGAGCGCGCCCGGGGAGTTCACGCCGGGCGAGGAGTCGGTGCCGTACCTGGAGCGGGAGGCGCGGGCGACCTTCGAGGCCGGGCTCGGGGTGCTGCTCGACGGGATCGCGGCGGCGGTCGCCCGTACGGCGGAGGGCTGAGGGCCGCGGGAAGGGCCGGGCGGCACGCCGCCGCCGCGACACCCGGCGGCACGGCGGGCATCGCGGCGGCGAAGAGGGTCACACGGTCACGGCTTGGGCAGGGCGCACCCGGCGCGGTTCAGGTCGAACTGGTTGCCGGGGCCGATGCACGGCACGATGCCGTACGTCTCCTGGGCGTAGTTGATGCCCTGGCGCACCGTCACGTTGCCGCTCTCGTCGACCTCGCACGGGTTGTTGTCCGTGCACCGCTGTCCGTCCTCGTTGCCGGTGTTGTTGACGGCGACGACCTTGCCGGTCGCGTTGTCGATCACCGGCGAGCCGGACGTGCCGCCTATGGTCTGGCAGGCGGAGGTGTAGCGGACCGAGTCCTTCCAGGTCCACGAGCCTTCCTTGACCCGGTAGACGAAGCCGTCGATGTTGCAGGCGTACGTGCGCTTCCAGTAGCCGGAGACGACCGTGATCGCGGTGCCCTGGACCGGGTGCGAGGCGTTGAGCTCCAGCGCCTTGATGCCGTAGGTGCTCTCGATCTGGGCGTAGGTCTTGGTGAGCTGGTAGACCGAGATGTCGGTGTCGGTCATCGTCCCGTACGCGATCTTGCTGGCGCGCAGGGTGCCGACGCCGCTGCCCGAGGCGTTCAGCAGGGTGAAGCTGCGGGTGGACGGCTGGTCGCGGACGACCTCGCCGGGCCCGGGGAAACCGGTCTCCATGCAGTGCCCGTTGGAGAGCACCAGCGCGGGGTCGCCCGGCTGCGAGGTGGGCGTGCGGACGACGGAGCCGGAACAGTTGCTCAGCGCCACGGTCCCGGCGAAGTTGACCGCCTTGGCCTTGGCCTTCACCGCGACGGGCGGCGCGGCCGCGTCGCCGGCCGGGACGGTCGCGGCGGTGGCGGGTGCGACACCCGCCCCGAGGAGCAGCACGGAGAACAGCGCACCGACGAGAGGCTTCTTCATGTGGGGGTCCCCTCAAGTGACCTGGGCAGAAGCCCGACGGCCCCGCCCACCGAAGTCTTGCTCGGATTTGACATGCGCATGTTTGCGTATGAGGGGACCCCCCAACAAGGGTCGGTTTCAAGCCGTCCGGACGATCCCGCCCGCCGGCCGCCCGGCGTGACGTGCCATCAGCCGGATCCGGCCCCGCACGGCACCGTCACGCCGGACCGGGCGGCCCCGCCCGCCGCCCCCGCGCACACCGTCCGGCGGCCTCGAAGTCCAGCCATCGCACCCCGCTCCCCCCGGCGTCGCGGTCACCGGTTCATGACGTGCGAAGCCGTACGGACCGCTCACGCGGCGGCCAACTCGGCGGCGAGCCCCCGCGTTACGCGCCGCGCTCCGGCGCACCCCCGCCCCGGACGACCGCCCCGTGGCGCATCTCACCCGTCCGGCTCCGCCACGGCCGCGTTCCGGTGCATTCGAAGCCGTGGCGGCGCTCCCGCCCGGCGTTCCCACGGCGCGGGACGGCGGGCGCATGGCGATGGAAGACGGCGCCGGACCGGCCGGGCGGCCGGGCGGGGCGTTTGGGGACGAAAGCCCCGGCGACGGGCGCGGGGCGGCCGTAAGCTCCCGGACATGCAGGTCAACCAGTCCACGAAGCTCGCCAATGTCTGCTACGAAATCCGGGGCCCGGTGCTGGAGGAGGCGATGCGGCTGGAAGCGGCCGGTCATCGCATCCTCAAGCTGAACACCGGCAACCCCGCCGCGTTCGGTTTCGAGTGCCCGCCCGAGATCCTCGAGGACATCCTGCGCAACCTCTCCGGGGCGCACGGCTACGGCGACGCGAAGGGGCTGCCGTCCGCGCGGCGGGCGGTGGTGCAGCACTACGAGACCAAGGGCATCGATCTCGACGTCGAGGACGTCTACCTGGGCAACGGCGTCTCCGAGCTGATCCAGATGTCGATGCAGGCGCTGCTCGACGACGGCGACGAGGTGCTCGTACCCGCCCCGGACTATCCGCTGTGGACGGCGTCCGTGTCGCTGGCCGGCGGCACGGCGGTGCACTACCGCTGCGACGAGCAGGCCGACTGGATGCCGGACCTCGCCGACATCGAGCGGCGGATCACCGACCGCACCAAGGCCCTGGTGATCATCAACCCGAACAACCCGACCGGCGCGGTGTACGACGAGGAGATGCTGCGCGGGCTGACGGAGATCGCCCGCCGCCACAACCTGGTGGTCTGCTCCGACGAGATCTACGACCGCATCCTGTACGACGGCGCGACCCACACCCCGACCGCCGCGCTCGCCCCCGATCTGCTGGTGCTCACCTTCAACGGGCTCTCCAAGAACTACCGGGTGGCCGGCTACCGCTCGGGCTGGCTGGCGGTCTGCGGCCCCAAGGCCCACGCCGCCTCGTACATCGAGGGGCTGACGATCCTCGCCAACATGCGGCTCTGCGCCAACATGCCCTCGCAGCACGCCGTGGCCACCGCGCTGGGCGGCCGGCAGTCGATCGACGACCTGGTGCTGCCGGGCGGACGCATCCTGGAGCAGCGGGACGCCGCGTACGACGTGCTGACCGCGATCCCGGGCGTGACCTGCGTGAAGCCGAAGGGGGCGCTGTACCTCTTCCCGCGCCTGGACCCCAAGGTCTACCCGGTCAAGGACGACCGGCAGATGGTGCTCGACCTGCTGCGGGCCGAGAAGATCATGGTCGTGCACGGCACCGGCTTCAACTGGCCGGAACCCGATCATTTCCGGGTGGTGACCCTGCCCACGACCGAGGACCTGACCGACGCGATGACCCGGATCGGGCACTTCCTGGACGGATACGGCCAGCCCTAGGCAACTTCCCCGGAAGTCCTCCAGGGAAAGTCTTCCCGACCGAAAAGATCTTCGATCGCAGACAACTTTAGACTAATTCCAATGTAGGATGGTCGCACTGCAACACCAGGAGGCCATCCATGTACGAACCGATCCGCACCAAATCGGTCCACACACCGGTTGACCACGCCGACGACTTCCCGGGCCGTTCCCGGGAGGAAGAGCTGGACATCCAGCTCGCCGGGCACCTGGCCGCGCTCCTCGCGGTCACCGACGAACTGGGCCTCGGCGTGGCGGGCGACCGCATCGCCGCGCAGGTCGCCCGGCTGCGTGGCGCACCGCCCGCCCGGCACGCCGGCCGGACCGACGCCCCCGCGTCCGCCCTTCACCACCGCGCCCACGCCCTGGCGGGCCGCGCGCTGGTGGTCGCCGCGTCGCGCGCCGACACGGCCGCGGCGATCCTCGCGGCCGAGCGGATGGACGCCCACGCGGCGGCGCTCGCCGCACCCGCGCCGACCCCGCTGGTCGGCGCCCACTGACGGCCCCGGTCCCCGCGACGTCCAGGCGCGCGGACCGGGCGCCATCCACTTCCGCCCCGTGCCACGAGGGCGCGCGAGCGGGCGCACCCATGACGCGGGCGCACCCATGACGCGGGTGCGCGCACCCGCATCGCGCGGGCGGGCGCACCCGTAGTACGGGATATGAGTACGGATCGCCCGTAGCTCGGGAGCGGGCGTTCGCGCCCCCGTTCCGCCGCCGTTGCGTACTGGGATCAGCGCTTCACCTCCCGTCCACCCGAAGCGGCCCGGAATGTGGGTTTCCGCGAGCAGGCTGCGGCTGTGAGACGCATCGTGGGAATCGTTCTGGCGGTGCTGCTGATCGGCGGAGTGGCCATAGCCGTCGCAGCGGGCCGCGACAGCAAGGACCCGGGCACGGCAACGAGGACCGTGCGTGGAGTCATCGGTTCGGAGAAGGCCGAGTTCTTCGCCGATCCCGACGTGGCGAAGGCCCTCGCCGACCGGGGAATCGTCGTCAAGGCGGAGACCTCCGGGTCCTGGGCGATGGACCGGCTCTCCCTCAAGGGGTACGACTTCGCCTTCCCCGGCTCCAAGGCCCCGGCCGACGACCTCCAGCGCCGCTCGGCCGTCACCGGCGGACCGCTGCGGCCCTTCTACTCCCCGCTGGTCGTCGTCGCGCACCGGGCCGCCGCCCAGGTCCTGGCCGCCAACGGCCTCGCCGCGCTGAACGGCCGCACCAGCGGAAAGCTGCTGATGGGCCCCTACCTCCGGGCCGCCCGCGACGACCGGACCTGGCAGCAGCTCAAGGGGTCCGGCAGGCACGCCGAGCTGACCGGCACGGTGTTCATCACCAGCACCGACCCCGTCTCGTCCAACTCCGGCGCCCTCTACCTCGCCGCCGCGTCCTACGTGGCCGACGGCGGCCGGGTCGCCGCCGACGGCGCCGCGATCGACCGCACCGCCCCGCTCCTGAGGAAGCTGATCCAGGTCCAGGGCGCCCAGCAGACCAGCAGCGACGCCCCGTTCCGGGACTTCATCAGCGGGGTCGGCAACCCCCTGGTGCTGGTGTACGAGTCCCAGGTCGCCTCGTTGCTGATGCAGCGTCAGGATGCCGGCGACCTGGTCCTCCTGTATCCCGACACCACGGTGTCCAGCGACCACACCCTCGTACCGCTGACCGCCGAGGGCCGCAGGCTGGGCGAGCTCCTGTCCATCGACCCGAGGCTGCGCGAGCTCGCCGTACGCCACGGCTTCCGCCCGCAGGGCGCGGCCGCCGAGTTCACCGCCGCCACCGCCGGCCACACCGACTACATCGACCAGAAACTGACCGGGGTCCGCCAGGCTCCCGTGCCCACCGCGACGGTGCTGCGCGCGATGGCCCGGCGGACCCGCGGCTGACACCCCACGCCTCCCGGGAGACCCCAGCCATGACCGAAGAGCCCCGGCCGCTCGCCCCCGGGTGGCCCCGGACGACCGCCGGCCGCCCCAGGAGACGGCCCGGAGGACCGCGCCGCCGGGCACTGCGCCCGCTCCTGGCCGCACTGTCCGTCGCCGTACTCGTCCCCCTGGCCGCCTGCACGGGTCCGGGCGGCGGCACCGGCTCCGCCGGAGCCTCGGGCGGCCCGGGCCAGGACGCCGGCGGACCGCGGCCCGGCACCCTGCGCATCCTGGCCTCCAGCGAACTCGCCGACCTGAAGCCCCTGCTGGAGGAGGCCCGGAAGGCGACCGGGATCACCGTGCGGCCCACCTGGACAGGCACCCTCGACGCCGTCGAGCAGCTCGGCTCCGGCACGGCGGACCGGGCGTACGACGCGGTCTGGCTCTCCTCCAACGACTATCTGCGGCTGCATCCGGACGCCGCGGCGCACATCACCTCGGAGACCCCGCTGATGACGTCGCCGGTCGCCCTCGGGGTCCGCCCGGCGACCGTGCAGCGGCTGGGCTGGCGGCCCTCGGAGGTGACCTGGTCGCAGGTGCACCGGGCGGTCGCCGAGGGCCGTCTCACGTACGGGATGACCGACCCGGCCCGCTCCAACTCCGGTTTCTCCGCGCTGGTCTCGGTGGCCTCCGGGCTCTCGGGCGCCCAGTCCGCGCTGACCGACGCCGATGTGCGCGGGGCGAGCGGGAAGCTGAGGGAGTTCTTCGCCGGGCAGCGGCTGACCTCCGGCTCCTCGGGCTGGCTGGCCACCGCGTACGCCCGGCGCGGCACCGTCGACGCGCTGATCAACTACGAGTCGGTGCTGCTCTCGCTGAACCGCGACAGCCACACCGGGCTGACCGTGATCCGCCCCCGCGACGGGGTGGTGACGGCCGACTACCCGCTCAGCGCGCTCACCGCCGCCACCCCCGGGGCCAAGGACGCGGTCCGGGCACTGACCACGTACCTCCGCACCCCCGGCGTCCAGCGGAAGCTGACCCGGGACACCTTCCGCCGCCCGGTCGTGCCCTCGGTGCGGCCCGCGCCGCCGCTCGCCGCCGACGCCCGCCGCGAACTCCCCTTCCCCGGCACCCGGTCCGTCGCGGACGGGCTGCTGCACGCGTACGAGAACAAGCTGCGCCGCCCCTCGCGCACCGTGTACGTGCTGGACACCTCCGGGTCGATGGCCGGGGACCGGCTGGCGGCGCTGAAGGCGGCGCTCACCGGGCTGACCGAGGACTTCCGGGAACGCGAGGAGGTCACCCTGCTGCCGTTCGGCTCGTCGGTGAAACAGGTCCGCACCCACACCGTCGACCCGGCCGACCCGCGCCGCGGCCCGGCGGCGCTCCGGGCGGACACCGCCGCGCTGAGCGCCGGGGGCGAGACGGCGATCTACTCCAGCCTGAAGTCTGCGTACGAGCGGATCGGCGCGGACTCCGAGTCCGCTTTCACCTCGATCGTGCTGATGACGGACGGCGAGAACACCAGCGGCGACACCGCCCGCGACTTCACCTCCTACTACCGCGCGCTGCCCGGGGCGCGCCGGGCCACCCCGGTCTTCCCGGTCGTCTTCGGCGACTCGGACCGGGCCGAGCTGGACCGGATCGCCGCCCTGACCGGCGGCCGCCTCTTCGACGCGACGAAGGAGCGGGGGCCGGGTTCGCTGGACGGCGCCTTCGAGGAGATCCGTGGGTACCAGTAGGAGCGGGCCGGGAGCGCCGGGCGGCGGGGTCGCGGGCCGGGCGCTGGCGTATCTGGAGTCGCGGAAGAACATCGCCGGGAGCGCCGGCGGGCTGGCGGGGCTCGCCCTGACCTTCACCGGGCTCGCCGGGACGTACTGGCCCGCGGTGGTCGCCGGGCTCTACGCGGCGGGCGCGCTGATCGCCCCGCCCGAGCGCCCGCCGGCGCCGGAGTTCGCGGACGCGTCGTCGCGGCTGGAGGCGGTGCGGGAGGACTTCGGGACGCTGCGGGACTACCTGGACGCGGTGGAGCTGCCGCCCGCCGCCTCCGGCCGGCTCACCGAGCTGATGGAGCTGCTCGGCGGGCTCCTGGCTCCCGGCTGGGTGGCCATGGCCCTGGCCACCGACCCGGAGGGCGTCCACGTCCTGTCCCGCGCCGTGCACCAGGACGTCCCGGAGGCGGTCGACACCTTCGTACGGACCCGCTGGTGGACCCGGATCGCGCCCGGCGCGGAGCCGCCCGAACGGCAGTTGGAACAGCAGCTGGCCCTGCTGCACCGCGAGGCGGCGGCGCTGGCCGCCGGGCTGCGCGAGGCCGAGGCCCGGCGGCAGCAGACCCACACCCGCCACCTGGAGGACCGGGGCCGAAACGGGTAGTGCGGGGCCCGGAAAGGGAGCGGCCCCCGGAATCGTGAGGGGATTCCGGGGGCCGTCGTACCGCGGCGGGCTTGTCGGCCCCACAGGTCAGGGCGGATGTCCGGGGCCCGGCCGCGGGGGCGTGCGGGGCGCACTCGCGCGGAGTGCGCCCGGCGGGCGTCAGCCCAGGCGCTCGACCAGCGCGCGGTACTCGTCCCACAGCTCCTTGGGCGTGTGGTCGCCGAAGGTGCTGAGGTGGTCGGGGACCAGCGCCGCCTCCTCGCGCCAGACCTCCTTGTCGACGCTGAGCAGGAAGTCCAGGTCGGCCTCGGAGAGGTCCAGGCCCTCGGTGTCGAGGGAGCCCTTGGCCGGCAGGACGCCGATCGGGGAGTCGACGCCCTCGGCCTTGCCGTCGAGGCGCTCGACGATCCACTTCAGGACGCGGCTGTTCTCGCCGAAGCCGGGCCACACGAACTTGCCCGCGTCGTTCTTGCGGAACCAGTTCACGTAGTAGATCTTCGGGAGCCTGGACTGGTCCTTGTCCGCGCCGACCTTGATCCAGTGGTTCATGTAGTCGCCCATGTTGTAGCCGCAGAACGGCAGCATGGCGAACGGGTCGCGGCGCAGCTCGCCGACCTTGCCCTCGGCGGCGGCGGTCTTCTCGGATGCCACGTTGGCCCCGAGGAAGACGCCGTGCTGCCAGGTGAAGGACTCGGTGACCAGCGGGACGGCGGAGGCGCGGCGGCCGCCGAAGAGGATCGCCGAGATCGGCACGCCCTTCGGGTCCTCCCACTCCGGCGCGATGATCGGGCACTGCCCGGCCGGGACGGTGAAGCGGGCGTTGGGGTGGGCGGCGGGCGTGTCGGACGCGGGCGTCCAGTCGTTGCCCTTCCAGTCGGTGAGGTGGGCCGGAGCGGTCTCCGTCATGCCCTCCCACCAGACGTCGCCGTCGTCGGTGAGCGCGACGTTGGTGAAGACGGAGTTGCCCCACATCGTCTTCATGGCGTTGGCGTTGGTGTGCTCGCCGGTGCCGGGCGCGACGCCGAAGAAGCCGGCCTCGGGGTTGATCGCGTAGAGACGGCCGTCCTCGCCGAAGCGCATCCAGGCGATGTCGTCGCCGATGGTCTCCACGGTCCAGCCGGGGACCGTCGGCTCCAGCATGGCGAGGTTGGTCTTGCCGCAGGCGGACGGGAAGGCCGCCGCGACGTACTTCGCCTCGCCCTGCGGCGGGGTGAGCTTGAGGATCAGCATGTGCTCGGCGAGCCAGCCCTCGTCACGCGCCATGACGGAGGCGATGCGCAGCGCGTAGCACTTCTTGCCGAGCAGGGCGTTGCCGCCGTAGCCGGAGCCGTAGGACCAGATCTCGCGGTCCTCGGGGAAGTGCGAGATGTACTTGGTGGAGTTGCACGGCCACGGAACGTCCTCCTGGCCCTCCTCCAGCGGGGCGCCCAGGGTGTGCACGGCCTTGACGAAGAAGCCGTCGGTGCCGAGTTCGTCCAGCACCGCCCGGCCCATGCGCGTCATGGTGCGCATCGAGACGGCGACGTAGGCGGAGTCGGTGATCTCGACGCCGATCGCGGAGAGCGGCGAGCCGACCGGGCCCATGCAGAACGGGACGACGTACATCGTGCGACCGCGCATCGAGCCGCGGAAGACGCCCTTCTCACCCGTGAAGATCTCCCGCATCTCGGCGGGGGCCTTCCAGTGGTTCGTCGGACCGGCGTCCTCCTCCTTCTCGGAGCAGATGAACGTACGGTCCTCGACGCGGGCGACATCGCTCGGGTCGGACGCGGCGTAGTAGGAGTTCGGGCGCTTTTCCTCGTCCAGCTTGGTGAAGGTGCCCTTGGCGACGAGCTCCCCGCACAGGCGCTCGTACTCGGCCTCGGAACCGTCGCACCAGACGACCTGGTCCGGCTCCGTTATCGCCGCGATCTCGTTCACCCAGGAGATGAGTTCCTGGTGCTCGGTGGGAAGAGTGGGGGGAGCCGCGATGTCGCGCGCCACGATCGCTCCTTGTTGAGGGTGTCTGCTTGGTAGTTGCCCCGTGGGGGCTGCGACCCGGATGCTTCGACCCCTTCGAATCCCGCTGGCGCTCATCCGGTGCCGACCGCACTCATTTGATCATCCGCCCGTTCCGCCCATATGTCCAGGGGGGCGCACACGTGAGCATCGCCACTCGTACCGGTTACCTACGGTTGCGTAGGTACGATGCGGGAATGACTGCTGCCGCTGCCGCATCCGCGCCCGCCGGGCCGGAATCAGCCGAGTCCGACGCCCTCCCCGCGAAGCCGCGCATGCGCGGCTGGCTGCATGCCGGGATGTTCCCCGCCGTGATCGTCGCCGGAGTGGCGCTGATCGCGTTCACCGACAGCTCCCGCGGCCGGATCGCCTGCGGGATCTACACCCTGACCGCCTGTCTGCTCTTCGGTGTGAGCGCGCTCTACCACCGGGGCACCTGGGGGCCGCGCGGCGAGGCGGTGCTGCGCCGCCTCGACCACGCCAACATCTTCCTGATCATCGCGGGCACGTACACCCCGCTGACCCTGCTGCTGCTCCCCGACTCCACCGGGACGCCGCTGCTCTGGGCGGTCTGGGCGGCGGCCGCGGCGGGGATCGCCTTCCGGGTGTTCTGGGTCGGCGCCCCGCGCTGGCTGTACACGCCGTGCTACCTGGCGATGGGCTGGGCGGCGGTCTTCTTCCTGCCCGACTTCATGCGGACCGGCGGGATCGCCGTCCTGGTGCTGGTGGTCGTCGGCGGGCTGCTCTACAGCGCGGGCGGGGTCATCTACGGCATCAAGCGCCCCAACCCCTCCCCGCGCTGGTTCGGCTTCCACGAGGTGTTCCACTCGCTGACGCTGGCGGCCTTCGTGGTGCACTACGTCGGCATCTCACTGGTCGCCTACAACCACCGCTGACCGCGCCCGCGGCCCGTCGCGGGGCGGTGCCGGCGGCCGCCGGATGCCCGACAATGGCGCCCATGGCCGCCACCCCCCGTACCCCTTCCGTTTCCCTCGCCTCTTCCGTGCCCCTCGCTTCTTCCGTGCCCCTCGCTTCTGCCGTTTCCGCGCCGGGACTGCGCGAGCGGAAGAAGCTCCGGACAAGGGTCGAGATCCGCCGGGCCGCCTACCGGCTCTTCGCCGAGCAGGGGTACGAGGCGACGACGGTCGAGCGGATCGCGGCGGCGGCCGAGGTGTCCCCCAGTACCGTCTTCCGCTACTTCCCGGCCAAGGAGGACATCGTCCTCACCGACGAGTACGACGCGGTCCTGGAGGCCTCGCTGCGGGCCCGCCCCGCCGGTGAGCCGCCGCTGGATTCGCTCCGGCACGTGCTGGCCGAGGCCCTCGCCGCGCTGCCGGCCGCCGAGAGCCGGGAGCTGCGGCAGCGCGCCGTGCTGCTGGCCCGGGTCCCCGCGCTCCGGGCCCGTACGGCGGAGAGCATCCCGGGCACCGCACGGGCCCTGGCCGCCGCCTTCGCCGCCCGCTCTGGCCGCGCCACCGGTGATCTGGCGGTCCGGGTGTCCGTCACGGCGGCGCTGGGCGCACTGCGCGAGGCGGTGCTGTACTGGGGCGAGCGGGACGGCGAGGACGACCTAGTCGCCCTGGCCGACGAAGCGATGGCGGCCCTGGCGACCCCGCTCGCCACCGGCTGACGCCCGTCGGCCTTCTACCGCACGCCGATCTTCCGGGCCAGCTCACCCGCGTCCGTCGTCGGCGCGTCGCACACGAAGCGGCGGCAGACGTACGCCGTCGGCGCCCCGCCCACCATCGGCCGGTCCGCCAGCAGCGGGAACTCCGCCCCGCCGGTCTCCCCCGCCGCGACCACCGCCCCCGGTGCCGTACCCAGCAGCGCCGTACGGTGCAGCTCGCCGCCGACCGGCCCGGCCACCGCGATCTCCCGCACCCCGTCGAGCTGCGCCTCGGCCACCGCGAGCCCCCAGCCGATGAACCGGGGCGCCCGGGGCCCCAGCGCCTTCACCACACCCAGCGCCTGCTCCGCCGCGGTCCGGTGCGCTTCGGAACCGGTGTGCGCGGCGTACGAGAGGAGCGCCCCGGCCGCCGCCGTCCAGCCGGCCGGGACCGCGTTGTCGGTGGGGTCCTGGGGGCGGCGGATCAGCTGTTCGGCGTCGTCGGCGGTGTCGTACAGCTGGCCGCCCTCGCCGGTGAAGTGCACGAGCACGATGTCGAGGAGGAATCCGGCGAAGTCCAGCCAGGCGCCCTCCCCGGTGACCGCGGCCAGCGCGAGGAAGCCCTCGGCGACGTCGCCGTAGTCCTCCAGCACCCCGGCGTTGCCGCCCGCCCGTCCGTCCTTGGAGGTACGGGTCAGCCGCGCGGTGTCCCCCATGTGGACCCGGACCAGCAGGTCGGCCGCCTCGGTGGCACGCTCCACCAGGTCGGGCCGGTCGAAGTAGGCCCCGGTCTCGGCGAGCGCGGCGATGGCCAGCCCGTTCCAGGCCGCCACCACCTTGTCGTCCCGGCCGGGGCGCGGGCGCTCCTCCCGCGCGGCCAGCAGCCGGGCCCGCACGTCGGCGACCCGGTCCGCGTCCGCCACCCCACGCCCCACGAGCCGGAGCACGGAGGCCCCCTCCTCGAAGGTGCCCTCCTCGGTCACCCCGAAGTACTCGGCGGCGAAGGCGGCGTCCGCCTCGCCGAGCACCTCCCGCAGCCGCGCGGGCGTCCAGACGTAGTACGCGCCCTCGACGTGCCGGCCGTCCACGTCCTCACTGTCGGCGTCCAGCGCGGAGGCGAACCCGCCCTCGGCGGTGCGCAGTTCGCGCACCATGAAGTCGGCGGTCTCCAGGGCGATCCGCCGGGCCTGCTCCGATCCGGTGGCCCGCCACAGATGCGCGTACACCCGGCAGAGCAGCGCGTTGTCGTAGAGCATCTTCTCGAAGTGCGGCACGATCCACTCCCGGTCCACCGCGTAGCGGGCGAAGCCGCCGCCGAGCTGGTCGTAGATCCCGCCCTCGGCCATCGCCCGGCAGGTGTCGGCGGCCATCTGGAGAGCGCCCTCCGACCCGGTGCGGGCGTGATGGCGCAGCAGGAACTCGACGGTCATCGACGGCGGGAACTTGGGCGCCCCGCCGAACCCGCCGTACTTCTCGTCGTAGTCGCGGGTCAGCCCGAGCAGCGCCTGCGACAGCTCCGGCTCCCCGGGCAGCCCGTCCCCACCGCTCACCAGCGAGCGCCCGCCCAGGTCCCGCACGATCCGCGCGGCCACCTCCGCGACCTCCCCCCGCCGCCCGCCCCAGGCGGCCGACACCCCTTCGAGCACCTGCCGGAAGGACGGGCTCCCGTGCCGCGGCTCGGGCGGGAAGTACGTGCCGAAGTAGAACGGCTCCCCGTCCGCCGTCATGAACACGGACATCGGCCACCCCCCGTGCCCGGTCGCCGCCTGCACCGCCTCCATGTACACCGCGTCCACATCGGGCCGCTCCTCGCGGTCCACCTTCACGTTGACGAAGTGCTCGTTCATGTACGCGGCGGTCGCCCCGTCCTCGAAGGACTCGTGCGCCATGACGTGACACCAGTGGCACGAGCTGTAGCCGACGCTCAGGAACACGGGAACGTCGCGCCGCCGCGCCTCTTCGAAGGCCTCAGGGCCCCAGGGCCACCAATCGACCGGGTTGTCGGCGTGCTGCAACAGATACGGTGACTGCGCTTCGGCAAGGCGGTTCATACGGCCACCCTTGCACGATCCCGATCCACCGGCCCAGCTCTCAGGGGTGGATCCCGGAGCCGGTCCACCGAAAAGGGCAGCCGCCGGCGTCTACTCCTCCACCCGTAGCGGCGCGATGGTCAGCAGCCCGCACCCGTATGCCCGCCCCTTTCCGACGCCACCGGTCATCGCGGCTCGCAGGGCGTCGGGGTCGACGATTTCAGCGGTTCCCTCGAAGCGGACCCGGTGGTGACGCACCTTCTGGGCGTCGCCGCCCTTGCCGCGGCGGCCGACAGCGGCGTCCAGCGGGTGGGAGAGGTGTGTGTGGATCTTGAGACCTGCGATGCCTGCCCGCCGGTGCCACCAGTCATCGGCGTGGCGGCCCTGGAGGGCGACGACCGAGGGCAGGTTCGTGTACAGCTCCCGCGTGGTGCGGCCGGGGCGACGGATGGGGTTGGCGTCGCAGCGGTAGGACAGAAGGCGGCCATGGGCAAGGGCGTCCAGGAGCGGCTCGATGCTGCGTGAGGCAGCGCCGACCGCGTACCCGTCCGGCAGCCGTTCCGGGGTGATCTCCCTGTTGCTCTGGACCATGAGCACGGCCTGCCGCTCGGCCCGTTCGACCCGGTGCAGTACGCCGAAATGCCTGCGCGGCTCTTCGAGTTCAGGGAGGTCGGGGAAGAGGGACATCACGCGTCGGTGCATGGCCACGGCGTTGCGCAGCTCCTCGCGTACGTCGGTACGGGACGTGTCGAGAACGAGGCGGGCGAGCCAGGTGGTCATACGGCGGCCTCCGGACTGTCGGGCGAGGGCACGTTGGCGGCGTTCAGATGCCGGGCGAGGTCGTCGAGGTAGTCGGCGCCGAGCTTGTTGGTGTACAGCTGCTCGGGCGGATGCCAGGAGCCCCGGTAGAGCCTGCGGGTGCGGAAGACGCGCCGGTGCGACGCGGTGTCGACCGGTTCGTCCTGCACCTCGGAACTGGGACAGGAACCGTCGTCGGTGTCCTCGGGATGGCGTGGGAGCCAGCCGAGGGGGCGGTCGGCGAGCAGCGTCACGGCGGCCGGGGTCCTGGGCCGCGCCGGCAGGGGAAGCCGAAGGAGGCTGCCGAGGACGTCCGGGCTGCTTTCGAGCAGAACAGGGCCCTCGGGCGGACAGCCACGGCGGCCCAGGTACAGGGGCCAGCGCGGAGTAGTCAGCGCGTCGGCGCAGCGGTCGAGGACCGCCTCTTCCGGGCAGGTGAGCGCACAGACGAAGGCGGCGTCGGCAAGGTAGAGGCGGTGGCCGTACAGAGTGGACCTGTTCTCGCCGCGGTTACCGCCCTTGGCCGTTCGGACGGTGTCCTTGGGGGCCAGGCCGCCGCCGACGGTGTGCAGGTCGCGCAGCACGTAGCCGGGCCGGTCGATGCGCACCGTGAGTCCCAGTCGCCGCAGATCGCTGTTGTCCTGCCCGCGGGGCCGGCCCAGCGCGCAGGACAACAGGCCGAGTACGCCGGACTTGGTGGGGAAGGAGGCGGTGTCACGCTCTTGGGTGAAGTGGCTGTGCTCTCCCCAGGACTGCAACGGCGCGGCGAGGCGCAGCAGCAGCCCGGGCTGCCGAGGCGGCTGTGGCACGGTCACGCTCCGCTCCCCAGCGGGGCGAACGCGGCTCCGACGCCGGCTTCGACCAGCGCGTCGAAGGAGTCGACACGTGCCCCCAGTCCCTCGATGTCCTGGCCGGTACCGGCCCAGTGGGCGGAGAGGATGCGGTTACTGCCCATGAGAGTGGTGGCGGTTCGTGCGTACGCGACGAGCTGATCGCGGGACGCGGCGCCGTGTCCGCCGCCCTGCGCGAAGCGCACCGGGGTTTCGAAGGCGGCGGCGAAGGAGAGCGGGCGGTCGCTGCGGACACTGATGTGGACGAGGTCCGGTGCGGTGTGCGGTGCGGTGGAGTTCTTCTTGGCCTGCGGCAGGGAGCGGATGAAGGCGGAGAGGAAGGCCCCTGCGATGTTACGGGCGTCCTCGGAGGCGTCGCGGGGGCCTTGGGAGGTGTGGACCTTGCCCATGTTGGCGATGAGTTCGCGCAGGTCGATCGTGGCGAAGCGGTAGAAGGTGCCGGCGGAGAACTCGGCCTCGTTGAGGTGGCCGCTGCCGGTCTCGCCCCATGCGGCGGTCAGGTCGTCGACGGCGGTGAAGTAGTCGACCTGGACATCGCTGCGGTGGGTGGTGAAGGCGTGGGCGACCTGGACCGCCCCGTCGACATCGGCACCGTCGACCTCGGCGAGCATGCGGCCGAAGGTGTGGATGACGGCGTTGCCCCGGCGGATGATCTCCTGGATTTCGGCTGCGGGAAGCTGCGACTTGTCCGTCGCCTTCTCGATCTTCTTTTTCTTGATCTTGTCCGGGTGCTCGGCGGCGAGGGCGGCGAGTTCCTCAATCGATTCGGAGGACAGATAGACGAGTCCGTTGGTGATGGCCTCGTAGTCCTCCTGGTCCGGCTTCCCCTCGATGGCGAACTTGATACCGGAGGCCGCCACGACATGAGCACCGGCCCGGCGTGCTTCCTGGTGACCCCACCCGTGCTTCTCCTTCAGCACATCGGCGACGGCCTTGCCGATCCGGCGGGTCCGGGTGGCGTACTGGCCGATCTCCTTCTGGAATTCCTCGCGCAGCGCCCTCTTCCACGACTGGCTGCTGACACGGGTGCGCCGCACACCGCCGTAATCCACCGTCTTGACGGCGTTGAGGTCGTCGCGGTTCAACGTGGACACGGGGACGCTCTGGAGGACGTGGACGTCCACGAAGCAGGCGGGCAGGTGCGCGGTCGCCACGGAGGGCTCCTTCTGGAGTGGTGTGCGGGTACGGCGGTCGGGCTGTGGGTGATCAGGCTTCCGGGACGGCCTGGGCCGCGTCGGATTCGTCCTTCTTCCCCCACTCGTCGCGGTGGAGGGTACGGAAGTAGTCCTGCTGCCACCGGCTCCCGATCTCGGCGGCGTTCCACGGCCAGCGGATCAGGTCGCTCAGCATCTGGGCCCAGTCGGGTTCGGTCTCGTACTGGCGCAGGAGGCGGGTGGTCTGGGGGAGGTAGCGGTGCAGCCCGGCGGGGCTCTGGCGGACGAGGAGTTCCAGACGTCTGCGGGTGTTGTCCCGTCGGCGTGAGCGTTCCTGCGCGGGAGAATTGAGAACGGACTCGGCGAGAGTGTGACCGAAGCTGACACCGTAGGCACCGTTCAGCTGCTCCGCCCTCGGCTCCTCCACCGGCCGGTCGCGAACGACGTGACGAGGCTGGTCGGCGATGAGCGCGGCGACCGCGTAGTAGGCGCGGTCCCGCTCCCGGTTCCGCCTCTCGGGGAGCCAGTGCGCGATGAACTCGTGCATCCCGGAGGCCTGGTCGATGTCCTTGCCCAGGCCTCGGCGCAGGCGCCCGTGCGCCCCGGGGTTGTCTGCGCACAGCTGCCGGATCTCCCGTACGAAACGCAGGTTCTCGGCACGGCGCTCCTGCGCCGTGGCCCTGCGGTCTTCTGCCATGGGGCACCTTCCGGTCGGCGTGGTGACTACTTGTTCTTGCGCACGGGACGCGTCGCCCACAGCAGGCCATAGGCTTCGACCACTGCCTGGTTCCCGCGGGTGGAGCGGGTGAGCGGTTCGGTCGCGTGCTTGTAGGCTTCCTGGGCAAGTCGCAGGAAGGCGTCGCGCGCACCACGGATGTCCAGGCCGCCGTCGGGGTCCTCACGGGTGCGTTCGAGGCGGTCGAAGCGGGACCAGAACTCGCGCTCGGCGGCCGGCCAGTACAGCGCCTCGGCCTGCGGGACGAGTTTGCCCGCCTGCTTGGGATCGCCCCTCGTGTACAGCTCCCATGCCTTGCGCACTGCTCCGACGAGGTTCTCCCCGTACCGTTCGCCCAGCCTGCGCAGCCGTCCGACCGCGACCTGGGCTTCGGGGATCCGATCGGTCAGGTGGCCCACGGTCGAGGGGGTGAGGCCGCTGACGAACTGGATGTTCTTGGACTTGTCCTGGTCCAGGCCGAGTGCCCTGATACGCAGTTGTTCGGTGAGCTCGACCGCCGTCGCGAACAGTCTGGGGCGCTCCACCGTGGTCGCCTCGCCGTCGGCCTCCGGGGGCTGGTGGCCCAGCAGGCCGTCCAGATCCCTCCACAGGGCCCTGTTTGCCCTGGCGGGCCGGGCAGAACGGATGTCCTCGTTCTTCACGGTCCTGTGTTCCCAGACGAGGTACGGGTCGTCGAAGGCTCCCGGGAGGCGGTACGCCCAGGTGATGCGGGCGTCGGTGACGTGCTCCCCGCGGTCGTCGGGCTGGAGCAGGAGAGCGTGCCGCGAGATGTCCGTCCACCAGCCGCAGGGGCCGAGCGGAACCGGCGGAGCACCCGTCGGGTCTGTCGGCTCGTCCCGCTCCCAGGAGCAGAGGTCTTCCGTACGCCGCACTTCCGTCCCTGGGCGCACGAGCCCGGCGAGAAGGGTGACCAGCAGCGATTCCCCTTCCGGGTGGTAGGAGAGCGATCCGTGCAACGGTCCGCGCCTGGCCTCGGAGATCCGCTCTCCGTGGAGCAGCCGGGGGGTGCACTTGCCGGGGGCGCCGTAGTAGTGCCACATCAGCAGGTACAGCACCGCCGTGGCCGCGGAGAGCGGATGCGGGGCGTCGTCACGGACGTGACCGAACCAGGAGTGGTTGTTGCCCGAAGGGCGGGTCACCACCAGTTTGTTCACGCCGCTCGACTCGGTGCACTCCTCCGCCAGACGCGGGTCCTGCAGCCACGGACGGCCGTTCGCACCACCGTCGAAGAGGAAGAACCGGTGGTGCCACTGATCGATGTAGCCCTCGATACGGCACTGCGGCAGTGCTCCGCTTTCGAAGACTTCCTCACGTCGGCACAACCAGTCGATGTCCGGGGCCTCGTCATCCCGGTACTCGTCCAGTTTGGTGACCCGTGCGGTGAGCGCGTACAGCACCCGCAGGAGTGCCGAGTGGGCGGCGGCGAGCGGGATGTCCAGGGCCTCGATGTCCTGGCAGCGCTCCAGAAGGCCCCGGAGCCCCAGGGAGTCGGGGCCGTTCCGGCCGGGGAGCCAACGCACCGGAATCCACGGCTCGTCGAAGAGATTCATCGCCCGTGACGGTTCCATGGCTCCCCCGGTCTCCCACATTCTCTTCCGCTCCGGAGAGCCGCACGGCAGCCCTGTCCCGGAGCGGCGCGCACTCACCGTGCCCCCAATGGAACTTTACGTAGTCCTGGGTTGTCGGCGAGCGTAGACGATCACGATTCGCGGTGTGACTCATTCGGGGAATCGGGCAGTCAACTGAGCCTGATCAAGCCGGTCCTGGTGAGCCCGAGCCGCATGTTCCCGAGGAAGCCCGTGGAGGGGTCGCCGTCCGCGCCCAGCACTACCGGGAACACCCTGTTCAGCCACGTCCGCTCGTTCCATTGCCGGAACTTGATGTTCTCGACGCCGTCGAACCGCTTGCGGTCCATCTGCGCCGAGAGCCCACCCTCGGGCACCCACTGCGGCGGAACCGGAATCGCGTGCCGGGCCAGAGCGGCCACGGCCGAGCCTCCCCCGTCCTTGAGGCGCGGCACTTCCTCCTTCCCCTCGGGATCCAGGAAGGCAACCATGCCCCGGAGATGAATGAACAGCACATATGCCTCCTCGAAGCCCATCGTGGCCGCGAGGCGCTCCTCCGTGAGGCCATGCTCGGTCCAGGTCAGCTCGTACAGGTCGCCATGGACATCCGCCGGGCCGCGGATACCGGCGCGCCGGGCGTCGTACAGCAGCCAGGCCTCGTGTCCTTCGGCCTCCGCGGCCAGAAGGCGGTCATCCGGCCTGGCTCGGATGTCCTCGAACGCGGCCAGATAGCTGTCCGAGTCGTACACCTGACGGATCAACCGGGCCGTGTCGCCGGGAAGTCGGAGCTGCGGGCCGTGCGATCGGAGCGCTTGAACCGTGTGCTGCCGCAGGGCCCGGTCCATCGGCGAGTCGGCATGCTCCCCGCCGTCCAGGATGGTCAGGCACCGGCCGTGAGAAGCCCGGGCCAGCAGCGACGGCAACGGGGCGGAACGAGTGACGACCCGTTCGAAACGGAACGGAAGGTACTCGGCGAAGGCGGGGGTGGTGACAAGAACCGAACCGTCCCGCGCCGGGTTCTCGTGGGCTGCCGTGCATTCCTCCATCAGTTCGCGGAAGTGGTGTCGACGGAATCGCTGGTGCAGCAGCCGGACCTCGCCGGGCGTCGCGTGCCCGCGACGGTGCTGTTCGATCGCGGTGAAGGTCCGCTGGGCCTCCTCCACACTGTCGCAGCACACAAGGGTTGAGCCGGTGCCCCCGGACCGATCCGTGACGGCGTCCACGTACGGGCCCGTGCCACCGGGTCTCGGCCGGACTTCGAGCAGGGACACGGACAGGACCGAATCCTCGGGGGCTTCGTCGGCGACCGCGGTGACCGAACCGTCCAGCCCGTCGACGTACAGCCAGCCCGGCTTCGGCAACTCCGCCGACGGCGGCGCACCGCCCTCCCAGGTCTTCGGCCTCCGGGCCACTCGCACGCCGCTCTGGTAGGCCTTCACCAGACGGTCGGCGCTCTCCCCGGCCAGGGTGTCGGTCAGCAGGACCACGGATGTCCCGAGGGCCGCCAGCCACTCCACCAGCAGGCACAGGAGCTGGTGCAGCGCCGGCTCCTGCGGGCGCACGTCGTCCACCACGAAGACCTTCTCGCTGAGCCCGAAAAGCCGTACCGCGTTGTCCGGAACGGGCAGGACGGCCAACAGGAACTGGTCGAGCACGCCCACTCCGAGCGAGGCCAGCCACCCACGGCGCTGCGGGGTGAGCCACTTCTTCGCGACGGCTTGGTCCTCCGGGGCGAGGCTGAGTTCGGGGACCTCCTCGAAGGCCGTCTCCGGCCCGGCGTCGAAGGACAGCGCGTGAAGGCGGACGAGCATGCCGGAGCCCTCCAGAAGCGTGCCGGCCAACGACGCCAGCTCCTTCGACGCATCGTCAAGGTGCATCTCGTCCGGCAGCGCGAGAGCGATGCCTCGGGCTTTGGACGCGCGGCCCAGGTTCGAGGCCGCCACCATCCCGAGCCGTCGGCGGGCGGGGCCCGCGGGAGCACTCACCAGCAGCATGCCGCCCTGCGCGGGCCCGGCCTCCGTGAGCAGCCGTCGCGCGAGTCGGCCGTGCACGGAGCTGTCCGGGAACCCGGCGGTCCGCAGCAGTTCCTCCCCCGACGAGGCAGCGAATCCGCACCGCCCCAGAGCCTGTTTCCCCACTCTCTCGCGGGCCGTCTCCCGGACGCGCTCCCAGTGCTGCCGAAGGGCTTCGTCGCAGCAGCACGCCTCGTCCGCGAGACAGCGCACCGACTCGATCGACTTCGTGTCGCTGGCCATCCAGTCCGCCACCATCACCACACCCAGCACCACGACCGCGAGCTCGGCCGGGAGCATGCCCGTCGGCACCGGGCCGTCGTCCGTGATCAGCGTGCGCACCATGCGGACGTGGCGGAGGCGCTGCTCCGGCCATTCGCCCAGCCCGAGCTGCGGCAGGAATGTTTCCGGACTCCTCAGCTGCCGCCTCTCCATCCGCGGGTGGAACAACCCGTGGTGCCCGCCCAGTAATTGGCCAACGGCATGACCGACGAGAGTACGGGCCCGCCCGCCGGGAGCGGTCGCCGAGTAGCCCAGTTGCTCAAAGATCCCGGGCAGGGCCCAGTGCGTGATCCTGCCGTGCGACCCCGCCCTGTTGTCGGTGCCGTATCTGCCGTGCCGGTAGCGGCCGTCAGCGAGTAGTCGTTCGAAGCGCTCCGGGTACTTCTTCCGTGCCTCCGTGGAGAGGAAGTGCTGGTACGACGGAGAGATCTTCCCCACGTCGTGCAGCGCGGCCCAAAAGGCCAGCTCCCGTGCGGCGTCACGCTCCGACAGTCCAAGCTCGCGGGCAACGCGGGCACGCTGGAACGGCCCGACGGTCGACTCCCACAGTTCCGCGAAGTAGGCACCGGTGTCGATGAGATGACATACCACCGGATACGGCTGCGTCAGTTTGCTCTGCTTGCCCCACAGACGGGTGTCCAGGAGTCGGGTCCGGCCGTGTCGGCAGAGGGGGCTCGCGCCACTGGACCCGGTTTCGGCACTGATCTCCATATGAGTGTTCTAGCAGCACGTCCAAGACATCTACCGTCAAACAGACTTCATTTGGCGTACAGTCGGACGTGGGTCGAGGAGATCCAGCGACTGCACGGCAGGGGATGCGTCCCCACGGCTCAGTGACACTGCCCAGCGGGTCCCGAGCCAGGTATCCGTGTAGCCGCCGATCTCCAAGGTGTCACTACATGAACAAGTCCGAGAACCGCTGCAGTGGGTTCTTCAAGCAGTTCGCCGGCTCCTTCGTCGGCAAGCTGCTTGCGGGGATCCTGCTGGATTGGTGGTCAGGGCAGTAGTCCCGACCCGTGGCCCGGACTTCGGTCCGGGCCTCTCTTCGTTCCTGGGGCCGATCGCCGTCCCCGGCGAGTGAGGTCACGTCCCGCCGGGACGGTGGATGTTCACCGGCAACCACCAGGGGTGCTCCGCCCACCACTCGGCCGATCGCCCGTCCCCCGCGCGGAATCGGCCCTCCCCCGGAGCACCTCCCCCAGGGACTCCTCCCGCCACCGCGCCAGCAGTTCGTGGAAGGCGACGGCGCCGTGCGGGTAGGCGGTGGGGCCGTTGGGGCGGCCTCTGCCTTCTCGGTTGTAGTAGCCGGGGGTGCACTCGGCGTGGAACCACTCGTGGTCGGGGGCGCCTTCGGTGAGGGTGGCGAGCCAGGCGTCCTCGGTCTCGGTGGAGGGTTCGACGAGGGCGTCGGCGGCTTCGGCGGCCGCTACGAGGGCGGCGGCGTGGCGGGCCTGCTCGTCCAGGATGTGGGTGAAGTTGACGCTGCTGGCGTTCTGGAGGGAGCCCAGCTGGATCAGGTTGGGGAAACCGTTGCTGGTGAATCCGTGGAGGGTGCGCGGGCCCCGGCGCGCCCACCTGTCCAGCAGTCCGACGCCGCCCCGGCCGCGGACGGGGAGCCGGCCCGAGTGGATGCCGGAGGCGCCGACGTCGAACCCGGTGGCGAAGATCAGGCAGTCGAGTGCGTACCGGATGCCGCCGACCACGACACCGTCCTCGGTGACGCGCTCGATGCCGTGGGTGTCCGCGGTGTCGACGAGGGTGACGTCGTCGCGGTTGAACGCCGGGTAGTACAGGTCGGAGAAGGTGGGGCGCTTGCAGGCGTAGCGGTACCAGGGCTTGAGCTTGTGCGCCGTCTCCGGGTCGGTGACGATCCGGTCGACGCGGGCGCGGAGTTCGTTCATCTTGGCGGCGTCGGCGGTCTCGTAGCCCGCCTCGAACGCCTCGCGGTCGCCGTGGCGCCGGAAGCTGGGCAGGAGCTTCTCCAGCAGGCCGGCCGACTCGGTCCACCGGTCCGCCACGAGGTCCTGTTCGGTGTGCTCCCCGGAGACGATGCGGAGGTAGTTCTCCCGTCGTCTGCGGGCCCAGCCCTCGCGGTCGGCGCCGACGTCCTGGGCGGTGGTGCGGCGGTTGGCCCGTACGTCCACGGTGGAGGGGGTGCGCTGGAAGACGTAGAGGTGCGCGGCGTCCTCGGCCAGCATCGGGACGGCCTGGACGGCGGTGGCGCCGGTGCCGACGATGCCCACCCGCTTGCCGGCGAGGCCGGTCATGCCGCCCTCGGGGGTGCCGCCGGTGTAGCCGTAGTCCCACCGCGAGGTGTGGAACGTGTGCCCCTTGAACGCCTCGATCCCGGGGATCCCGGGCAGCTTCGGGTCGGTGAGGGTGCCGGTGGCGGTGATGACGTACGTGGCCCGGAAGGCGTCGCCGCGGTCCGTGGCCACGATCCAGGTCTCCGAGGCTTCGTCCCAGGTCAGGGCCGTGACGGCGGTGGAGAAGAGTGCGTCCGCGTAGAGGTCGGCGTGGCGCGCGATCCGGACCGCGTGGCGGCGGATCTCGTCGCCGGGGGCGTACTTCCACTCCGGTACGTAGCCGGTCTCGTCGAGCATCGGCAGGTACACGTGGGACTCGATGTCGCAGTGGATGCCCGGGTACCGGTTCCAGTACCAGGTGCCCCCGAAATCGCCGCCCTTCTCGACGATCCGGATGGACTCCACGCCCCGGCTCCGCAGGTGTGCCCCGGCGAGGATGCCGCCGAACCCGCCACCGATCACCGCGACGTCAACGGTGTCGCGGCGGGGCTCCCGCTCGTCCGGCCCGGTCGTGTACGGGTCGGCGGCGTAGTAGCCGAACTCGGCGTCCGCGGTGCGGTACTGGGCGGCACCGTCGGGACGGACGCGCCGTTCGCGTTCGAGCCGGTAACGCCGTTCCAGTTCCGACAGTTCACCGGAGTCCAGTTGCTGATGCACCGTCATGCGTATTCCATTCGCGGGCTGTTGGGGCACGGGGTGGGTGTGGTCGGCTACGGTAGCAAGCACCGGACAACACTGTCCGGTTGCGGTTCGACGGCACGGCGGTATTCGGCCAGACGGCATGTCGCCCCTTTGGGGCGTGTACACGCTCCGGATCAGCGGAGACCTCGCGACGAACAGGAAGTGTGATCCCCCATGCAGCAGCTTTCGGCCCGTTCCTTCGCCGTGCTCGCCGCGGTCGGCACCCTGCTCCTCACCGGATGCGGTACGGAGAGTTTCGGCCCCGGGGACACGGCGCCCTCCGCCACCGGGGGCAGGACCGTCCGAGCGCAGAAGGTCATGCGGCTGACCCGGCCGCACGCCGAGACCGGGATGACCCTGCTGGAGGGACCCACCTTCGACGCGAACGGCGACCTGCTCGTCGTCGACGTCACCGCCCCCGCGGGCAGGCCCAAGGTCATGCGGGTGGACGTCGGAGGAAAGACCTCCCGCGCGTTCCACACCGACGGCCGGGGCGCCTACACCTCGGCGCAGTTCAGCCCGTACGACGGGCGGCTCTACCTGAGCGACTTCGCGCACGGCGAGATCGTCAGCCTGGCCCCCGGCGGCGGCGATCCCCGGACCTTCTTCTCCGGCGAGGTCGACGGGGCCCGGATGAGCCCGGACGACATCGCCTTCGACCCGGAGGGCAACCTGTACATCAGCGATTCCCGCGGGCTGTCCGAGGGCGAGCCGCACGGGCGCGTGGTGCGGATCGGCCGCGACGGCGGGAAGACGACGGTCCTGGCCAAGGATCTGGCCGCCCCGAACGGGATCTCGTTCGACTCGGAGTACCGCGGGCTGTGGTTCAGCGAACTCACCGAGAACCGGATCTCGTACCTGCGTCTCGATCAGGAGGGAAGGGTTACGTCCCGGCACACCGCCATCCGGGTGAACGGCGGGATCGCGCAGACCGACTCGATCGCCGTGGACGCGGACGGCAATCTCTACCAGGGGCTGCACGGCCGGGCCGCGATGGCCGTGTACGACCGGAACGGCGAGCGGCTGGCGACGGTCGAACTCCCGCCCGGCACAAAGGGGTTGGAGTCGGCGACGAACGTCGCCATCACCCCCGGCGGGACGAGGGCCTACCTGACCGTCAGCGGCCCGGCCGGCGGGTATCTGTACGCCTTCGACGCGCTCGCGGCGGGCACCCGGCAGTCCAACGGGGGCTGACCCCGGCCCCGGCTCAGCCCTCGAAGGAGGCCACCCGTCCCACCTCGACCCCGAGCAGCCGCCAGGCGGCCAGCGCCCGGAGCTCCCTCTCCTCGCGCATGGGACCGGTGACCGCGGCGGAGACCATGGCGACCGCGAGCGTCAGGTCCTGTCCGGCGCCCAGCCGGTGGCCGCCGGGCAGCCGGCACCGCAGCGCGCGTTCCACGCGCCCGGACAGGCCCGCCGCATGTGCGCGGACGTCGGAGCGGGCGGCCGGCCGGCCGGTGTGCAGCAGGCCGATGAAGGCCGACGACTCGATCAGGTGCCAGGTCAGCACGCCGAGAACGTCCGCGAAGGCCATGTCGGCGGTCCCGGCCGCCCGCTCGATCTGCCGGACGTTCTCCTCCAGCACCGCCGCCACCGCGGCGGCCCGGTCCGGGAAGTGCCGGTAGAGCACGCCCTGCCCGACCCCGGCCCTGCGCGCGATCGCGGACAGGGGTGCCTCCAGGCCGTGCTCCGCGAAGATCTCACGGGCGGCGGCGACCAGCGCGGCCCGGTTGCGGACGGCTGCCCTCGGCCCGTCGTTCGCGGGCCGCCGCCCGTCCTGCCCGGTCTGCTCCGTCACCCCGAAAGCGTACCGGCCGAGCCGTTCCCGCCCCCTCCGCACGGCCCGCCCGGCCTTCCCCGGTGCGGTGCCTCGCGTCCGTGCACCGTTGCGGGAAGACTGGCGGCGGCAAGGAGCACATGGACGTATCCGAAGGGGGCACACCTATGCGGAACAGCCATCGGACCGAAGCCGAAGGGCTGTTGGCGCGGGCCGTCGAGGAGGAGGTGCGGCGGTCGGGCGGCCGGGCCGATGCCGGGGCGCTGACGGCGCGCGGGCGGGAGGCGCTGGACGAGCTGGCGGGTGCGGCTGCGGAGGAGTACGCCGCGTACGTGCGGGCGCTGGACGCGGAGGAGGCCGGGGCGCGGCCGCTGTCGGGGCGGCTCGACCGGGCGGCTCTGGCAACTCCCCTGCTGGTCACCGGGGTTGCCGCGGTCGCCGCCTTCGGCGCCGACCTCGCGTTCGGCACGGACGCGGGACCGGCGCTCGGCGCGGGTGCGGTGGTCGCGGTCGCGGGGGCCACCGCCACCGTCGCCCGGGTCACCGCCTCGCACTGGCCCGCCGCCCACCGCAGGGCCGGGGCGCTCGGGCAGCCGGGCGGGACGGAGCAGTTGAGGCTGCAGTGGCTGGCGGCGCTGGAGGTACGCGGCATCCGCCCCTTCCTCGACCAGCAGCGGATGCTCACCGCCGCCTCGCGCGCCCAGGCCGGGCAGGTTCCGCGGCAGTCACGGACCGCCCCGTCGCCGGGCCGCCGCGCGGACCGCAGTGCGGCGGCCCGTACCCGGGCGATGCTGGAGCAGTCGTTCGGCCATCTGCCCGAGTCCGAGGGGCCGTTCGCGGGGCGGCGCGGCGAGCTGGAGCAGATCGGGCGGTGGGTGCGCGAGGCCCGCGCGTCGACGGAGACCAGGCCGACCGTCGTCGTCCTGCACGGTGCGCCCGGTTCGGGGCGGACCGCGCTCGCGGTGCGGGCCGCGCACAGTCTGAAGGACCTGTTCCGCGGCGCCTGCGTGGTGGATCTCCGCGGCGGCGCCGGAGAGGGGCCACTGCCGACCCGGGACGCGCTGCTGCACCTGCTGAACCGGCTGGGCGCCGCCCGTGAGCAGCTGCTCTTCCGGGACGGCACGCCGGGCGCGGACCCCGCGGCCCGGGGTTCGGCGGAAGCGCACGTGCGGCGGCTGGGCGAGCTGTACGACCAGCATCTGGCCGGCACGCCCGTGGTGGTGGTGCTGGACGACGCCGCCGACGTGGCTCAGGTGTGCGCCCTGGTGCCCGAGGGTTCGGACAGCCTGGTGCTGGTCACCGCCCGCGAGCCGCTGGAACTGCCCGCCGACCTCCCGGCCCGGGTGCACCGGCTGCCGGTCGGCCCGCTGGACGCGGCGGGTGCGGAGGAGCTGCTGCGCGGGTCGGCCGGGTCGCCGCAACAGGGCCCGTACGACTCGCGGGGGACGGAGGCCGTCGCCGGGCTGTGCGGCGGGCTGCCGCTCGCGCTGCGGATCGCGGGCTCCTCCCTCGGTACGCGAAGCCCGGGCACGCTTGCCGCGGACCTCGCCGGGTACGAGCGGGTCCCGCCGGTGGAGCGGGCTTTGTGGCTGCGCTACACCGACCAGTCCGAGCAGGCGCGGCGGCTGCTGCGCCGGCTCGCGCTGGCGGGGCGGGCGAGCCTCGGGACCGCCGCGGCGGCGGCGCTGCTGGCCGCCGACGAGCAGGAGGCCGAGCGGCTGCTGACGGAGCTGGCCGGGGCCGGGCTGCTCAGCCGGGTCCGGGGCTCGCGCTACCGGCTGCACGACCTGGTGCGCTCCTTCGCCCTGACCCGGCTGCGGGACGAGGAGGAGGCGGCGGAGCGTACCGCCGCGCAGGAGCGGCTGATCCGTAACTACGCGGACCTGGCCGGTGCGGTGATCCGCATGGTGGACGGCAAGATGTCCACCCGGGCCGGCCAGTTCGGCTCGCACGGATTCAACTCGCTGGACGCCGCCCTGGGCTGGCTGGACCACGAGTCGAGTTTCATCACCTCCACGCTGCGGCACGCCGAGGGCGTCGACCAGCGCGCCGTACTGGATCTGCTGGGCGCGCTGTGCGACTACTGCCTGCTGCGCGGCGACCTCTACCGGCTCGGCGAGATCAGCGAGCTGACCCAGGCGGTGGACAAGGGGCTGCTGGAGCGGTCGGTGCAGTGGCGTACCGGGATCGCGGCGCGGCAGCTCGGTGAGCTGGACAAGGCCCGCACCACCCTGTCGTCGGTGGTCGGCCTCTACCGCGAGGCGGAGAACGCCGCGGGCACGGCGCTGGCTCTCTGCTCGCTCGGGATCACCCTGCACCACCAGGGCGACCTGACCGAGGCGTCGGCGCGGCTGCGGGAGGCGATCGGGCTCCAGTCCTCCGAGGAGCAGGCGGAGGACCGGGCGTGGTCGATGCACGCGCTGGCGGCCGTGGAGCGGGACCGGGCCCGGATCACCGAGGCGCTGACCCTGCTGGACGGGGCCCTGGTGCTGCACCAGGAGGGCGAGTCGCTGCACGGCGAGGCGTGGACCCGTTTCCAGCTCGGTCAGACCCTGCTGCGGATGGGCCGGGTGGAGCGGGCCGAGGACGCGCTGCGCGAGGCGCTGGAGCTGTACGGCGGGACCCGGGACGAGCGGGGCGAGGCGTGGGCGCTGACCCAGCTGGCCCGCGCCCGGCTGCTGGACGGCGACCCGGCCGCGGCGGTGGAGGGGCTGGAGGCGGCACTGGCCCGGCACCGGGACAGCGAGGACGCGCGCGGTGAGGCGTGGACGCTGTTCTACCTGGGCCAGGCCCTGGAGGAGGAGGGTGACGCCGACGGGGCGGTCCGGCAGCTGGAGCGGGCCCGCACGATGTTCTCCCGGATGCGGGACGGGTACGGGCTGGCGTGCGCCCGCCACCACGCGGGCCGGGTCACCCGGGACCAGCGGGCCGCCCGGACCGGGAACCTCCGCAACTCCGGCTTCGCCCGCCAGCTCCTGGTGGACGCCCGTGCCGATTTCCGGCGCATCGGGGTCGCCCACGGCGAGGCGTGGACGTGCCTGGAGCTGGCGTCGATCGACGCGGGCAACGACCGGGCCGGTCAGGCGCTCCAGCTGTGCGGCGAGGCGGTGGAGCTGTTCGACTCGTACGGGGACGCGCGGGGCGCGGACTGGGCCCGGTTCCTGCGGTGCACGCTGCTGCCGTACGCGTCGCCGGGCGGCAGCGAGGTGGGCACGGCGGTGGCCCAGCAGGAGCTGGCGGAGCTGCTCCGGACCGCGCACCCGGCGCGCGACGGCAAGCTGGTCGACTGCGCGGAGGCCTTCACGGTGGTGCTGAACCGCGGGGTCGACCTGGAGGACGGCTGGCAGGCCTGGCGCCTGGGCATGACGCCGTCGCGCCACGCCCGGGACGTCATGGGCGTGCCGGTCCCGTCCGCGTACAGCGCCTGAGGCTGCGCACAGCGCCGGAGGAGCACCCACGACGTGCCCGGGGGCTGCGTACGGGGTCCGGGGCGGCGCGCGAGGGGGCGTATGGGACGGCAGGACGCGCGGGACGGCCCCGGCACCGGAAGACATCGGTGCCGGGGCCGCCCGCTCGGCGCTACTTCCCCTTGGCGGAGCCCGCCCCCGCGGCGGCCTCGGCCGGCACCGCGTCCGGGTCCGGGGCCTCCTGGAAGTCGACCCTGCCCATGTGCCGGTTCATGGACTTCATCAGCAGCCACACGCCCACGGCGAGCGCCGCGAAGACGATGAAGCCGAGAACGCCGGGGGTCACCTTGTTCTTGTCGAGCTCAGCGGCAAGCGGAACGAGATCGGTCAGTGCCTGGGTCGCGTACATATCAGGCATTGTCGCGGATGCCCGCGAAGAGGTCGCTCTCGGGGAGGGAGGTATCGACGAGAGACTTCGCCAGCTCGTACTCCTCGGTCGGCCAGACCTCCTTCTGGATGTCCATCGGCACGCGGAACCAGCCGCCGTCCGGGTCGATCTGCGTGGCGTGCGCGATCAGCGCCTTGTCGCGGATCTCGAAGAACTCCGCGCACGGGACGTGCGTGGTCAGCGTGCGCTCGTCGCGCCCGAACTCCTTCCAGCGCTCCAGCCACTCCCCGTACGGCGACTCCAGGCCCCGGGCCAGCAGCGCCTCGTGCAGCGCGACCGTGCGCGGCCGGTTGAAGCCCTGGTTGTAGTAGAGCTTGCTCGGCTGCCAGACCGGGCCGAACTCCGCCTCGGGGAACTTCTCGGCGTCCGCCGCGCCGTCGAAGGCGATCATCGTGATCTTGTGGGTCATGATGTGGTCGGGGTGCGGGTACCCCCCGTTCTCGTCGTACGTCGTGATGGCCTGCGGCCGGAACGTACGGATGCTGCGGACGAGGCGGCCCGCGGCCACCTGCTCGTCCTCCAGCGCGAAGCAGCCCTCGGGCAGCGGGGGCAGCGGGTCGCCCTCGGGCAGACCGGAGTCGACGAAGCCGAGCCACTCCTGCTCGACGCCCAGGATCTCCCGGGCCTCCTCCATCTCCTTGCGGCGCACCTCGTGGATGTTCTCCTCGATGTACGGGTCGCCCTGGAGCTTCGGGTTGAGGATGGAGCCGCGCTCGCCTCCCGTGCAGGTCACCACCAGCACGTCCACCCCCTCGGACACATACTTGGCCATGGTGGCCGCGCCCTTGCTCGACTCGTCGTCGGGGTGGGCGTGGACGGCCATCAGACGCAGCTGCTCGGTCAAGACTCGATCCTCAGTGATTCGGCATGTGGGCAGGCTTCTATAGTGACCGAACCGGGGGATGGAAAATTCCTCGATCCCGGCACGGGGATCCCGCTCCAGGAGGAACGATCATGACCGCGGTGCGCGAGACGCCTGTGGAGAACCGCTACGGCCGCTCCGCCGACGCGCGGGCGGACCGCAAGCTCAAGATCGTCGGTTCGGTGCTGGGCGTCGTGTTCCTCGGTGTGATCGCGTGGATCGGCTACGACTACGTCACCGGCCAGGACATCAGCGCCGAGGTGATCAAGCGCCAGGTCGTCTCGGACCAGCGCGTCGACGTCCACCTCGAAGTGCGCAAGGACAAGGACGCCAAGGGCTACTGCACCCTGCGCGCCCAGCACGAGGACGGCAGCGACGTGGCCCGCAAGGACTTCCGCTTCGACCGGCGCACCGACCGGATCGACCAGGTCGTCACGCTGCGTACGACGGCCAGGGCGACCAGCGTGGAGCTGGTGGGCTGCACGGCCGACGGCGGGGCCGCGTCGCACTGACCGGCGCCCCGGCCGGCGTACCGGTCGGCGTCCGCCCGGACTGAACGGTCGTTTCCGCCCTGACCTGCGCGGACACGGTCCGGACGCTTTACCTTCTCCCCCTTTTCCTGGGGAATTGTTAGGCTCGTGGTTTCGCCCACCCGTCGTGGCACATGCTTACGGGTAGGGCGATGCTTTGTATTCCCAGCACCGACGAGGAGCACCCTGTGACCCAGACCAGCGAAAACGTCACCTGGCTCACGCAGGAGGCGTACAACCAGCTCAAGGCCGAGCTGGAGTACCTGTCTGGTCCCGCGCGCACGGAGATCGCCGTAAAGATCGCGGCGGCCCGTGAGGAAGGCGACCTGCGCGAGAACGGCGGGTACCACGCGGCCAAGGAGGAGCAGGGCAAGATGGAGCTCCGGGTGCGCCAGCTGACCCAGCTCCTGGAGCACGCGAAGGTCGGCGAGGCGCCGGCCGACGACGGCGTGGTCGAGCCCGGCATGGTCGTGACGATCGCCTTCGACGGCGACCCGGACGACACCCTGACCTTCCTGCTGGCCTCCCGCGAGTACGCGAGCTCGGACATCGAGACGTACTCCCCGCAGTCGCCGCTCGGCACCGGCGTGAACGGCAAGCGCATGGGCGACGACGCCGAGTACGAGCTGCCGAACGGCAGGATGGCCATGGTGAAGATCCTTTCGGCGAAGCCGTACACCGGCTGACCCTCCCCCGCACCGATACACGGGAGCCCCCGGCGGACGTACGCGCGCGTACGGGCCGGGGGCTCCCGTGTGTGTGCGGGCCCGTCGGAACGACCGGCCCGTGTGTGCGGGCCCTGTCGGAACGACCGGCCCGTGTGTGCGGGGGCCCCGTCGGAACGACCGGCGGGCGGCGGAGGGCCTGTGCAGGGGGATCGCGTACGGGTCGTCGTGCTCAGTCCACCGCCAGATACCCCGCTCCGCGCAGCGCCCCCGTGACCTCCGCGCAGTGCTCGGGCCCCTTCGTCTCCAGGTGGAGCTCCACCTCGACCTCGGTGAGCCCTAGCCGGGGGTCGGTCCGTACGTGGCCGATGTCGAGGACGTTCGCGTCGGCCGCGGAGAGCACGGACAGCAGCGTGGCCAGCGCGCCGGGGCGGTCGGCCAGCCGCAGCCGCAGACTCAGGTAGCGGCTGGCCGCCACCATGCCGTGGGTCAGGACGCGCTGCATGAGCAGCGGGTCGACGTTGCCGCCGGAGAGCACCGCGACCACCGGCCCGGCGAACGCCCCGGGGTCGCTCAGCAGGGCCGCGACCGGGCTCGCCCCGGCGGGCTCCACCACCAGCTTCGCCCGCTCCAGGCAGAGCAGCAGCGCGCTGGACAGCTCGTCCTCGGAGACCGTGCGCACCTCGTCGACCAGGTCCCTGACCAGCTCGAACGGTACGTCGCCGGGGCGGCCCACCTTGATGCCGTCGGCCATGGTGTGCGGCGCGTCGATGGCCACCGGGTGGCCCGCGGCCAGCGAGGGCGGGTAGCAGGCCGAGCCCGCCGCCTGCACTCCGACGATCCGTACGTCGGGCCGCAGCGCCTTGACGGCCACGGCGATGCCCGCCGCCAGACCGCCGCCGCCGATACCCACGACGATGGTCCGCACCTCGGGGCACTGTTCGAGGATCTCCAGGCCCACCGTGCCCTGTCCGGCGATGATGTCCGGGTGGTCGAAGGGGTGGATGAGGACCGCGCCGGTCCGCCGGGAGTACTCCTGCGCGGCGGCCAGCGTCTCGTCGACGACCTGCCCGTGCAGCTCGACCCGTGCCCCGTACTGGCGGGTGGCGGCCACCTTCGGCAGCGGCGCGCCGAGCGGCATGAAGACCGTGGACTCCACGCCGAGCAGCGAGGAGGCGAGGGCGACGCCCTGCGCGTGGTTCCCCGCGCTCGCGGCGACGACCCCGGCCGCCCGCTCCACCGGGGACAGTCCCGCGATCCGTACGTAGGCGCCGCGCAGCTTGAACGAGCCGGTCCGCTGGAGGTTCTCGCACTTGAGGTGGACGGGTGCGCCGACCAGCTCGCCGAGATGGCGGCTGCCTTCCATGGCGGTCGTCCTGGCCACCCCGGACAGCATCTTCTGCGCCCCCAGGACGTCGTCGAGGATCACCGGGGGAACGGGGCCGGTCGTGCGGAGGTTCATACCGCAAGTCTCGCAGCCCGGGCGCCCCTTCCGGACGGCCGGCCCGGGCGCCCCCGCCGGGTCCGGCGCCCTCCTGAACCGTTGTCCGCAGGTTTGTGCAGCACTGGTACGCGTTGCCCGGTGGCCGCGTACTCTGTCCCCCACCCACCCGACACCGCACGGAGAGAGCTCCCGGCCATGACCACTCAGGACGCCCCCGAACCCTCGGGTTCCGATCGCGTACTCGACGCCCTGCAGCACCAGGTCGCGGTATTCGCCCGCCGTGCCGAACAGACCCGCCTGGGCGGTGTCGGCCAGGTGCGCAACTCCATGGACCGGGCCGCGTATCTGCTGCTCAACCGGCTGGACCGGGAAGGCCCGATGGGCGTCAAGGCGCTCGCCGCGGGCATGGGGATCGATTCCTCGACCGTGACCCGGCAGGTCGCGCCGCTCGTCGACACCGGTCTCGTCAAGCGCACCTCGCATCCGGAGGACGGCCGGGCCGTCGTGCTCCAGCTGTCGCCGCGCGGCCAGGCCCGGCTCGACGAGGTCCGCGGCTCCCGGCGCGAGCTGATGACGCAGGTGACGGGCGACTGGACGGACGAGGAGCGGGACACGTTCTGCACGCTGCTCACCCGGTTCAACGCCTCACTGGCCGCCCGGCAGGCCTCCCACCAGGCGCACCAGGCGCAGCCGGCCGGCTGACGACGGCGGAACGCGTCGGCGCCGGACCCGTCCGGTGTCCGGCCCGCCGACTCGTCGGCTCGTCGGCCCGTCGGCGGAGGGGACGCGACCGCTTCCGGACGTTGCACGCCTCTTGACCCCGGGCCCCGCAGCGGGCTCGGATGTGGACTGTGCAGGAGCGTCAGACGGGCCGGGAGCGGCGCCGCGCCCAGGAGTTCGAGACCTTCGTCGGGGGCGCGGCCGGCCGCCTGCTGCACACCGCCACGCTGCTGACCGCCGAGCCGATGCGGCCCCCGGGCGCCAACCCGCGGGCCCAGCGGCTGCTGACGGCTGCCCTGGCGCGTACGTACGCGCGGTGGGAGCGGCTGCGCGGCGAGGATCCGTACGACCGGACCCGACGCGAGCTGGCCTCCCGGTTCTCCCGCGAGGTGTGGCGCCATCACCGGCCGCGCGGCGGGCTGCTGCAGGTGCTGACGCCGCTGGAACGCCTGGTGCTGGTGCTGCGGCTGTACGAGGGGGTCGCGGAGGAGCAGACCGCGGCGCTGCTCGGGATGCCGGTGGAGCGGGTCCGGGCGGTCTGCAACCGCTCGGTGGCCACGATGCGCGGCACCCGGCGGCCCACGGCGCGGCGGGGTCTGCCCGGCCGTCCGGGGGTGGTGCGGTGAGCCGGACCGGTGACCGGGAGGAACAGGTCCGGCGGATGCTGGACGGCCCGCATCCGCAGGTGCCCGTGGAGCTGGGGCGGCGGGCGGTGGAGCGCGGCCGCCGGTCGCTGCGGCGGCGGCTGGCCGTCCGCCGACTGATGGTGCTGGTGGCGTGCGTGGCCGTGCTGGCGTTCACGGTCTGGGCGTCGCGCACGCACCCCTGGGAGGTGCCGCCGTCCGAGACGACCCCGCTGGACGGCTGGTGAGCCTGCCGGACGGGCTGCCCCTGTTCAAAGGACAGCCTGTCCGGAAGCGGACGTTCCCGGGCCCCGGACCGTGTCCGGCAGGCCGGGGCCGGACCTGTCCTAGCCGAGCGCCTGCGTCAGGTCGGCGAGCAGGTCGTCGGCGTTCTCGATGCCGACGGACACCCGTACGAGGTCGGCCGGGACCTCCAGCGGGGAGCCCGCCGCCGAGGCGTGCGTCATCCGGCCCGGGTGCTCCACCAGCGACTCGACACCGCCCAGCGACTCGCCGAGGGTGAACAGCTTGGCCCGGTTGCAGACCTCGACGGCCGCCTCCTCGCCGCCCTGGACCCGGAACGACACCATGCCGCCGAACGCCTTCATCTGCTTGGCGGCGATCTCGTGGCCCGGGTGCTCGGGCAGGCCCGGGTAGAGGACCTGGGTCACCTTGGGGTGCCGGGTCAGCAGGTCGGCGACCTTGGTGGCGTTCTCGCTGTGCCGGTCCATGCGGACGGCGAGGGTCTTGATGCCGCGCAGCACCAGCCAGGCGTCGAAGGGCCCGGCGACCGCGCCCATCGCGTTCTGGTGGTACGCCAACTCCTCGGCCAGGTCGGCGTCATCGGTGATCAGCGCGCCGCCGACGACGTCCGAGTGGCCGCCCATGTACTTGGTGGTGGAGTGCACCACCACGTCGGCACCCAGCGCCAGGGGCTGCTGGAGGTAGGGGCTGGCGAAGGTGTTGTCGACGACGAGGCGCGCCCCGGCGGCGCGGGCCACTCCGGCGACCGCGGCGATGTCGGTGATGCCGAGCAGCGGGTTGGACGGGGTCTCCACCCAGATCGCCTTGGTGCGCGGGGTGACGGCCGCCCGGACGGCCGCCACGTCCGAGGTGTCGGCGACGGAGAACTCCACCCCCCACCGCGAGACGACCTTGGCGAACAGGCGGAACGTGCCGCCGTAGGCGTCGTTGGGGATGACCACGTGGTCGCCGGGGGACAGCAGCGTACGGAGCAGGCAGTCCTCGGCGGCGAGGCCGGAGGCGAAGGCGAGGCCGCGACGGCCGCCCTCCAGGGCCGCGAGGTTCTCCTCCAGGGCGGTACGGGTCGGGTTGGCGCTGCGGCTGTACTCGTAGCCGCCGCGCAGCCCGCCCACGCCGTCCTGCTTGTACGTGGACACCTGGTAGATCGGGGGAACAACGGCCCCGGTCAGGGGGTCGGCGGTGTTGCCCGCGTGGATCGCGAGGGTTTCGAAGCTGTGCTGATCGCTCATGGGGTCCGAGCGTAGTTCGTCGTGAGGGCGCTCACAGGGCTACCCGGCCGTCCGGTGACAATGGGTGCATGGAGATTCTCTGGTTCCTGATCGCCCTGTGCATGCTCGCCGCGGTCGTCGGCCCCTTCGTCATGCGCCGCCGGGGCGGAATCCGTCAGGTCGTGCCCGGATCGCCGGACGCCGCCGATCCGGAGTCGTACGGCTTCGTCCGTCAGGAGGAGCTGGACGTCCGTCTGCCGGGGCCGGACCAGGATCTTCTGGACGTGCTCGATGTCGTGCAGCGCACCCAGGACTGGCGGGCGGCCTCTCAGCTGCTGGCCGGTACGCCCAAGGAGGGCGAGGTGCGGTGGCAGCGGGTGCAGGCCTTCGCCGGCGCGGCCTCGCTGGAGCTGGCGCGGCAGCCCGGTGTCGGCGGGTCCTGGCTGCGTACGTGGCGGGCCGAGGCGCCGAAGGACGCGGGCGGCGCGGCGGTGCACGCCGAGTTCCTGGTGCAGCAGGCGTGGCGTTCGTCGACGGCGGGGACGGACGACTTCCGGATCATCCTGGAGGAGGCCCGTACGGTCTGCGGTGAGGCGGCCCTGCTGGCTCCCGGCGACCCGATCCCGTACATCGTGGAGCTGGCGGTGGGGCGCGGGCTGGGTTACTCCCCCGAGGAGTTCGACCGGCTCTGGGCGAAGGTGATCGACCGGGCCCCGGCGCACATGGGCGCGCACATCGCGGCGCTGCACTACTGGTGCGAGAAGTGGCACGGCTCGCGCGAGGCCGCCGACCGGTTCGCCACCGCGGCCGCCGCCCGTGCCCCGCAGGGCTCGCTGCTGGCGGCGCTGCCCCTGTTCGCGGTGTACGAGCACCTGCCCGAGGTCAATCTGGTGCAGGGCTTCTACCGGGGCGCGGTGGTGACCAAGGCGGTCGAGGGCGCGCTGTTCGCGGTGCACGCGGCGCGGCAGGGCGATCCGATGCTCGCGCACGTGCGTCATCTGCTGGTCCTGTTCCTGGTCCGGATGGAGCGCTGGGCGGAGGCGATGAACCAGCTCGTCCGCATCGACGGCCATGTGGGCGCGCTGCCGTGGACGCAGGACCCGGACCCGGCCGCCGAGTACGCGGTCTACCGGGCGCTGGCGGTGGCCGGTTACGAGGCGAACGGCGGCAACGCGGCGACGCTCCCCCGGTAGGCGGTGCCCGGCCGGGTCGCCCGGCCGGAATCCTCCGCGCCCCCGCCACGTTGTAGAGACCGCAGACCGACCCTCATGAGGAGCCCCCGCATGTTCCCGCACCGCCGCACCCCGCAGCTCCCCACCCGCGAGGAGGCCCTGAAGGGCCGCCCCGTCCCCGAATTCGCCGTCCCGTCCCGCCACACGGTGCTCGGCAACCCGCTGCTGGGCCCGTACCCCGAGGGCCTGGAGGTCGCGGACTTCGCGCTGGGCTGCTTCTGGGGCGCCGAGCGCAAGTTCTGGCAGACGGACGGCGTGTGGACGACCCTCGCCGGTTACCAGGGCGGCTACACCGAGAACCCCTCGTACGAGGAGGTCTGCTCGGGCCTGACCGGTCACACGGAGGCGGTCCGCGTGGTCTTCGACCCGAAGGCCGTGTCGTACGCGCAGCTGCTGAAGCTGTTCTGGGAGTCGCACGACCCGACCCAGGGCTTCCGCCAGGGCAATGACGTGGGCACCCAGTACCGCTCGGCGATCCACACCCACTCCCCCGAGCAGCACGCCGCCGCGCTCGCCTCCCGCGACGCGTACCAGAAGGTCCTCACGGCCGCCGGTCACGCCACGATCACCACGGAGATTCTCCCGGCCGAGGGCCGCCCCCTGTGGCCCGCGGAGCCGTTCCACCAGCAGTACCTCGACAAGAACCCGGCGGGCTACTGCGGCATCGGCGGCACGGGCCTGTCCTGCCCGATCGGGGTGGCCCCGGCGGAGGGGTAGGGGACGGGCCCGCGCGGTTCTCACGAGGGCGGCTCTCCTTCCAGAGCCGCCCTCGCCCTCGCGAGGTTGTCGCGGCAGATCACCGTGTCGGGATGGGTGCGGCCGAGTTCCTGTTCGTGCCGGGCCAGCACGGCTTCGAGCAGCGGGACGGCCCGCGCCACGTCGCCCGCGCGCTCGTAGGCGTAGGCCAGGTTGCCGCGGCTGATCAACGTGTCGGGGTGGGTGTCCCCGAGCACTCGCTCGCGCTGTGCCAGCGTGGCTTCGTGCAGGGGGACGGAACGCTCGGCGTCACCCGCGCGCTCGTAGGCGAAGGCCGTAGCGCGTCCGGTACCAGGCCACCTGCTGGGCCGTCATCGACGAGGCGATGGTGTGTACGTCACCGAGGCGGGCATCCCCGCGTCGGCGTTCGCCCGGCTCATGGGACCGGAACACCAGGACGGACACCTGGGAGGCCGGTTGCCAGTGCAGGCTGTAGGCCGGAGCGTTGGAATCCGGGACGTTCTCCAGGTGCACTCCGCGCCTGGCCATCAGGCGTTCCATTGAGTCGAAGCGCAGGTGGCGGGCGAAGCGGCCGTACCGCTCGCGGATCTCCCGGTTGACCGTGCCACCGCCCAGCGAGAGCCGATGCACCTGAAGGGTGAAGTGGTGCCCGGCCCAGGGCTCTTCGCGCGATGAACGGCACCAGAAGAATTCGGCCATCCCGTAGTCGCGCCACATGGTGTGGTGGCCGAGGGAGGTCTCGGCGAAGTCGTCGCCCAGGATCGCGGTGACCTGATCGGGGCTGTCCATCGGCCCGGCTCCGAGGACGGTTCCGGAGGTGATCACGTCCATGTAGAACGCGAGGGAATACGGAGTCAACTGATCGGTTCCTCAACGCGGTCGGTGAGAGTCGGTCAATGGTGGCCGCACACGGGAAGACCGACAACCCTGCGGGCGGCACCGTGTTCAGCCCTGTCTTCATCCTCGAAGGCCCTCGATCCTCGGACCTCAGGAGCTACTGTCGAGCGGCAGCCGCGAACCAAGCGTACGCAACGCCCACCGCCCCCACCTGCCCGGCGACCACGCCCGGTCGCGCGTGAGGATCAGGAAGAGCTCCGGGCCTCGTCACCCACCGCACTTGGCCGTCCTCGGCGCCCGGACAGCGGACATGACGCAGATGACCGGCCACCCCCAGGGCCCGCAGCGCACTGCCCACCGCCATCCGCCCGAACAACGGCTGGCTCCTGGCCAGCGACTTGATGTCCATCGCGGCCCCCTCCGGCAACGCGTCGACGTACCCGGCGATATGGCGCTCCCGCACCGGCAGCAACGCGAAGTCGCCCGCACGCGGCGGACCTTGCTCCGCGACGGAGCGCTTTCCGTAACCGGGCTTCGCCCTCGGATGCGGACGCGAGGATGCGGGGGCCAGCAGGTCAGGGCCAAGGTCGGGAACAACCACGGGATCGTCTTTCCAGAGGGTGCGATCTTGGGGCCAGACCCCGGGCAGTGCTCTAACACTGTGCCGGGGTCGTTTCGTTCGCACCGCAAGCGGCCACAACTCTGCGCCGCAACTCGATCACCACTGGTCATACTTGCTGGCCACGACAGGTCAGGGAGGCGGGGAGGTATCCCCAACCACCCCTCATAGCCCCCCGGTTGACACAAGCCGCTCGAACCTCGGAACCCGGGGACCGGGCCCCGAAGCTCAAGCCCCGGCCTCACGTCCACCCCGTGCGCACGAAAGGGTGAACGCCCCCTCCGGGACGCGCGGCCCGAGCCCCGGGATTCGGGATTCGGGATTCGGGCGGCAGCCGGCGAACGGGGCCCCTCGGGGAGGGCCACGCCCGACGGCCCCCACTCACCGCACCCGCACTGTTCGCGATACGACCGGTCGGGTACAGCGACAGGTTCGGCCCGCGCCCCGCAGAGGCGGCGAGGAGGTGCCACATCTCGGCATTCGCG
Organism: Streptomyces sp. NPDC056347; assembly: GCF_042262625.1. Classification (NCBI taxonomy): domain Bacteria; kingdom Bacillati; phylum Actinomycetota; class Actinomycetes; order Kitasatosporales; family Streptomycetaceae; genus Streptomyces; species Streptomyces sp. NPDC056347. Next base: position 75,753 of record NZ_JBHJQP010000007.1, read on the forward strand.
CTGGTCAGGGCCAGTGCGGGGCGGTCACCTCAGGAGTCGGCGTGACAGACACGCCAATATGACGACCTACAGTACCTATTGATATACGGACCGTAACTTCTGTCGCAGGTGGAGACACCCACCGTGGATTCCCACGGTTTCCGCCGCCCCGGCCGGTGTTCGCCGCCGGGGTCGGCCCGTTCCTCTGCGCGCCCGGCGCTGCCGGGCGGCCAGTCCCTTGGAGAGACGAGAGAATGACGACCCGTTTCCCGCGCCCCGGAAGAATCGCTCGCGCCGCCGCCTCGGCGATCGCCGCTGTGGCCATCGCGCTGCTGCCCGGTTCCGCGAGCGCCAACGCCGCCGCCACCTATCTGCCGCCCGGCGTGGTCAAGCTCCAGGACAGCGAGCCGTGCCCGCCCGCCACGCTCTGCCTGTACCGCGACTACAACAACCGGGGCCCGGCCTACGGCATCGGCGCCGGCTACCCCGTCGACCTGCACACCCTGCCCATGAGCGGCGGTGTCCACGGGCCCAGCGCGGCCAATGAGGTCTCGTCGTGGGTGAACAACACCGACCACCTCGCCCTCCTCGTCGACGCGGACACCGACACCGTCCGCCCGCTCTTCCCGCACCAGTCCCTTCAGGAGCCGCCGCAGACGAACGACACGGTCGACTTCGTCGCCTGGGCGTAGCCGTCAGAGCATTCCGGGCCGTGGCCGCCACCCCTCAGCGGGTGGTGGCCACGGCCATGACATGTGCCGTGACATCTGCCGTGACATCTGCCGCCGCATATGCGGTGACCTGCGCGTCCTCCATCGGCGAGGATGAGGCCATGACAAGCGGAGAGCGTGGCGTTCCCACCGCACTGGCAGGGCGGCCCTGGTACACGGCCAACGAGATCCTGGCGTTCCTCGTCGAGTTGGCGGCGCTGGGTGCGCTGGCCTGGTGGGGTGCGGTCGCCGGGGACGGGGTGGTGGCCCGGGTACTGCTGGGGGCCGGGGCTCCGGCGGCCGCCGCCGTCGTCTGGGGGCTGTTCGCCGCGCCCAGGGCCCGGTTCCGGCCACCGTTGGCAGGAGTACTGCTGGTCAAGGCGGTGGTGCTCGGGGGCGGGGCGTACGCGGTGCACGCCGTGGGGCATTCGGCGGCGGCGGTGTGCTTCGCCGTGGTGGTGGTCGTGAACACGGGGGTGGCGGAGACCTTCCGGCGGCGGACCGGGTATCTCGCCTGACCCGCGCGCCGCCCCGTACCCGCGACCGGGACGCCCCGGGCCCGGTCGCGTGCGGCTGCGGCCGGGCCCGGGGGCGTTCAGAAGGTGCCGGGTCGGGTCAGATCAGGCCCTGGGCCAGCATCGCGTCCGCGACCAGTTCGAAGCCGGCGATGTTCGCGCCGACCACGTAGTTGCCGGGGCTGCCGTAGCGCTCCGCCGTGGTGTAGCAGGAGTCGTGGATGTGACGCATGATCTCCGCGAGGCGCTCCTCCGTGTGGGCGAAGCTCCACGAGTCGCGGGAGGCGTTCTGCTGCATCTCCAGGGCGCTGGTGGCCACCCCGCCCGCGTTGGCCGCCTTGCCCGGGGCGAAGGCCACGCCCGCCTCCTGGAGGACGCGCACGGCCTCCGGGGTGGTCGGCATGTTGGCACCCTCGGCGACCGCCTTCACCCCGTTGCCCACCAGGGCCACGGCGTCGGCCTCGTGCAGCTCGTTCTGGGTGGCGCAGGGCAGTGCCACGTCGACGGGAACGTTCCAGACGCCCGTTCCGGCGACGTACTTCACCTGGCTGCCCCGACGCTCCGCGTACTCGGAGATCCGGCCGCGGCCCGTCTCCTTGATCTCCTTGAGGAGGGCCAGGTCGATGCCCTTCTCGTCGACGACGTAGCCGTTGGAGTCGGAGCAGGTCACCACGGTCGCGCCGAGCTGCTGGGCCTTCTCGATCGCGTAGATCGCGACGTTGCCCGAACCCGAGACGGCGATCCGCTGGCCGTCGAGGGACTCGCCCCGGCTGCGGAGCATTTCGGCGGTGAACAGGACGCAGCCGTAGCCGGTCGCCTCGGTACGCGCCTGGGCGCCGCCCCAGCCGAGGCCCTTGCCGGTGAGGACGCCGGACTCGTACCGGTTGGTGATCCGCTTGTACTGGCCGAAGAGGTAGCCGATCTCCCGGCCGCCGACGCCGATGTCACCGGCGGGCACATCGGTGTACTCGCCGAGGTGGCGGTGGAGCTCGGTCATGAACGACTGGCAGAAACGCATGATCTCGGCATCGGAACGGCCCTTGGGATCGAAGTCCGCGCCGCCCTTGCCGCCGCCGATGGGCATGCCGGTGAGCGCGTTCTTGAAGATCTGCTCGAAGCCGAGGAACTTCACGATGCCGAGGTTGACCGAGGGGTGGAAGCGCAGCCCGCCCTTGTACGGGCCGAGCGAGCTGCTGAACTCGACCCGGAAGCCGCGGTTGACGTGGATGTCGCCGGAGTCGTCCGACCACGGCACCCGGAAGATCAGCTGGCGCTCCGGCTCGCAGACGCGCTCGATGATCCGGGCGTCCACGAACTCCGGACGCTGCGCGAGGACCGGGCCGAGGGTCTCCAGGACCTCACGGACGGCCTGGTGGAACTCTCTCTCGCCCTGGTTGCGGCGGAGAACCTCTCCGTACAGCTTCTCGATGAGGCGGTTCTCGCCGGCGTACGGGGTTACGGAATCAGGGGTGGCCTGCATCAGGTCAAGACCTTCCGTCGATGGGCATGGCGCGCGAAGACACCCCCGTCCCGGGAGGTGTCAGCGGTCCCCCTCCCCATTGAGGGCGTCGCTCGACATCGCACGCTCTGCGGCTCACGGAAGCGACGTACTGAACCGTTGTGGCGGACCGATTCTCCCAGCTACCCCCGGCATCCGTGCAAGGGCATCTCCCCTGGTGGACCGGTTCCTAACCGTGGGCCTCCCCGTCGCGCCCGCCGCGCAGCATCCACAGGCCCGCTCCGGAGGCGAGGACGATCACGCCGGAGACGACGCTCAGCGCGATGTGCAGGCCGCTGTCCTCCATCAGGTTGAGCGAGACGTTCCCGGCGATCGCGCCGAGAAGGACGAGCCAGAGCAGGACCTTCATGGGATTCCTCCGTGTCGTGGTGTGGTCCTCATCCTGCTCCGTTCGGACGATGCCCAGGAATGGAGCAGCCACCCGAGGCCGTGGTGTAGCAGGCTGTACCCCTGCCGCGGCCTAGGTTCTGCGAGTGGCGATCACCGAGGGCACCGGCACCCGCACCCCCGTGACCGGGGCGGCCGGAACCGGCGGACGGTGGTGGGCCGCGGACCGGTGGCGGGTGCCGGGGATCGCGGTGCTCGTCGCCCTGCCGCTCCACCTGCTGTGGGCACTGGCGCTGGCGACCGGGGGCGGCGATCTGGCGGCGCAGCTGGCCTGGGCCGGTTTCGCCGCGCGGCATCCGGGGTCCGCGTACAACCTCTCCTGGTACGGAGGGGCGCACCCGGCCAACTACAGCCTGCTGACCCCGCACCTGATGGCCGCGTTCGGGGTGCGGACGGTGGCTGTGGCGGCGGGGGTCGGCGGGGCGTGGGCGCTGGGGCGGCTCTGCGTGCGGGGCGGGGTGCGGTGGCCGGTCTCGGTGGCGGTGGGCGGCTCGCTGACGCTCTGCTGCAACACGGCGTCCGGGCGGACCACGTTCGCGGTGGGCGTCGCGTTCGGGCTGGTCGCGCTGTTGTACGTACGGCGTCGTGCGGGCCTCGCGGCGGGGTGGGCGGGGGTGGCGACGGCGGCGAGCCCGGTGGCGGGGCTGTTCCTGGTGGTGGCGGGTGCGGCGTACGGGCTGGGTGGGCGGTGGCGCCGGGCGGCGGCGCTGGTGGTGGTGCCGTTCGTGCTGGTGGCCTTCACCACGGTGGTGTTCCCGTTCACCGGTGAGCAGCCGATGGCGGCGGGCAGGCTGTGGGTGCCGCTGGTGGCCTGTGCGGCGCTGTGGTGGGCGGGGCCGCGCGGGGGCCGGTTCGGGGTGGTCCGGCGCGCGGGGGCGGTGTACGCGGCCGGGGTGGTCCTGGCCTTTCTGATCGCCTCGCCGATCGGCACGAACGTGGAACGGCTGGTGGGGGTGGCGGGTCCGCCCGTGCTGCTCGCGGCGCTGGGGTCGGCGGTGCCTTCGCGAGGGGCGCGGACGCGGGCACGGGCGGTGGTGCTCGCCGGGGTGCTGGTGTTCACCTCCGGGTGGCTGGTCGACAGGACCGGCGACGATCTGCGCGTCTCCACGGCGGTGCCCGCCTGGGCGGAGCACGCCGACGGCGTGGTCGCCGCGCTGCGCCGGCTGGGCGCCGGGCGGACCCGGGTGGAGGTCGTGCCGGCCCGCGACCACCGCGAGGCCGCGCTGCTGGCCCCGTACGTGAACATGGCACGCGGCTGGAACCGGCAGCTGGACGTGGAGCGCGGGCGGCTCTTCTACGAGGGGGAGCCGGCCCCGGCCGCGTACCGGGCCTGGCTGGAGCGGTGGGCGGTGGGCCTGGTGGTGCTGCACAACGGCAGGCCGGACGGCCCGGCCGAGGCGGAGGCGGCGCTCGTCCGGCGCGGCGCCGGACGGCTGGAGCCGGTGTGGCGGGACGCGGAGTGGCTGGTCTACCGGGTGCGCGGGGCGGTGCCGCTGGTCTCCGCGCCGGGCACGGCCGTACGCGGGGACGACGCGTCACTGGTGGTGCGGATGCCCGCCGCCGGGTCGGTGACGGTGCGGATCGCCTATTCGCCGTGGCTGCGGGCGGGCGGTGGCGGGTGCCTGCGGGCGGAGGGCGGGTGGACGCGGCTGACGGTGTGGCGGGGCGGGGAGTACCGGCTGGACGCGCCGTACCGGCTCCGGCCGTTCGGGGGCTGCTGAAACACCGGGGACGGGGCGCGTTCCGGGGACTGTCCGGCCGATCGCGCCGGGGTCCGGCCCGTGACGAGGACCTGCCGTGGGCACAGGGGCCGCGCATTGCCATGCACCACAAGTGTCTTGCGGCGCATGGCAATGGCTGACTATCTTGTACCGCATGACAAAGGAGCCGTCCGCCATCGGCGACCAGCGCCGCAGCCAGTTGCTGCGTGGAGTGCTCGACCTGTGCCTGCTGTCGCTGATCGCCGAACGGCCGCGCTACGGCTTCGAGTTCGTTGCGGCACTCGCCGACAACGGGCTCGATCTCGTGAGCGAGGGCAGCATCTATCCACTGCTCTCCCGACTGGAGCGGGACGGGGCCATCTCGTCGTACCGCGCTCCGTCGGCCAGCGGTGGCGCCCCGCGCAAGTACTACCGCCTGACCGACGCGGGACGCGCCGAGCTGACGAACGGCCGGGCCGTGTGGCGCGCCTTCAGCGGGCAGGTGGGACAGATCCTGACCGGCACCGAACTCACGGGGGAAAGCGAATCATGACGAACCAGCACGCCATGACGGAGCAGCGGATACTCGCGGTCTGCCGCAGCAACTGGGAGTACCGGGGCATCGACGACGGATCCGTCCGGGAGATGCTCGACGAGCTCTCCGCCCATCTGGAGGACGCGACGGCCGCGGGCCGCACCCCCCGGGACGTCGTGGGCGACGACGTCAGGAAGTTCGCCGCGTCCTGGGCGCGGGCCCGCGCCCCGTTCACCCACCGGCTGCTGCGCGCGGCGGCCAGGGCCTGCGCCGCGATCGGCGGGCTGATCCTGGTCATGTGCCTGTTCCGGTGGTCCACCGAACGGACCGTGGGCGGCGACGACGCCGCCTTCTGGGCCGTCGTCGTGGCGGTCACGGTCGTCTGGGAGCTGCGGCGCGGCAGCCTGGGGACCGTCAGGCATGCGGCGGTCGCCCTCGTCACCGCCGTGGCCGTGGCACTCCTCACCCGGTGGCTGGGCGGCGGCGAGGCACTCGTCACCGTGCCGCTGTGGGCGGCCCCGGTGCTGTTCCTTCCCGAACTGTCGTACGCCGCCGCCGATGCGCGGAGGAGGAAGAAGGGCACCGCCTCCGACACCGCCCGGTAGGGCCCTGCCGGCAGACTCCGCCGCCTCTGCCGTGAACTCCCTTCATGACAGGGGCAGTTGTCGCGGACGACTGCGGCGACCCCTGGCTCCAGGTGCGCCGTTCGGGCGGCTAGTCGGTGACGCCGAGGTCGTTGCGCATCAGCCGGCGCAGGACGGAGAGCCGGGTGTCGGCCGCCTTCAGGTCGGTGAGGGCCTGCTCGACGCTCTCGCCCTCCCGGGCCACGCCCCGGTCCAGGCGCTTGACCGCGGCGTCCGCACCGGCGAGGACCTGGTTCACCTCCCGGGATGCCTGCAGTATCCGCTCCGGGACGATCATCTGGGCCTCGGCGTAGCGGTCGCGGTGGTCCAGGCGGGCCTCTTCGAGCTGGGTGCGCTCCTGCTCGGTGTAGACGCCGTCGCGGATGCGGTGCAGGGCGTCCTTCAGGAGCGTGTGGAACTGCCGGGACGCCCGGTTCATCGCCGTGTACTGGGCGCGCCGCTCGTCGAACCGCCGCTGTTCGCCGGAGAGCCGGGCCTCCTCCGCACGCTGACGCGCCGTCAGTCGCTGGGACAGCGCCGGGGCGAGGAGCGTGCCGAGCACTCCGACTACTGCGGTGATCATGGCGGTGACGGCGGCGGTCATGGATGCGAGGGTAAGGGGTTTCCGGCGGATCTTCGGCCATGATTCGACCATGACGAATTCACGGGGTGAGGGGCGTTACGGGAATCCTCCCGGGCCGCCCGGGGCCGGGCGGTACACCGCGTCGCGCGTGCCGCCGCGCGTGGGCGAGATGCGGCGCTATCTCGCCGTCGGCCTCGACTGCTACCTCTGCCTGGTCACCGCCGCCCTGCTGGCCCGGCCGCACATGGACGCGGCAACGGCCGTCGAGGCGGCCGGCCTGCTGCTCGGGCCGGCGCTCGCGTTCTCCTTCCTCAACCATGTGGTGCTCACCGCGCTCGCCGGGGCGGGCGCGGGCAAGCTGCTCATGGGGATACGGGTGGTCAGGATGGCCGACGCCGGGCGCCCTGGTCCGTGGACGCTGGCGCGGCGCTGGCTGTACGGGCTGTGCTGGGTGCTGCTGCAACCCTGGTACGGGGTCCGCTCGTTGTTCGCCGCTTCCGCGCCGGGGAACGGAGCCCGGACGGGAGCCACGACCGGGGCCGGGACCGGGGCCGGGGCCGGGGCCGGGACCGGAACCGCCGGTCGCAACGTACTCGGGCGCGCCGACCCGCTGGGCGTGCGGCAGGTCCGCCGCAAGGACCTCGCCGCCCACCGCGCCACGACCGCCGCGTACCGCTGAGCCCCGACCCGCACCCCGCGCCCCGCCCCACGGCGCCCGCCCCGCACCCCCTGCGCCCGATCCCCGGCACCCCGTCCCCGTACCGGCCGACCTCCCCGTCAGGCCGCCGCGTTCTCCGTGATGGTGACCCGGCCCTTGCGGATGGTCGCCAGGCGCGGTGCGCGCTTGGCGAGGGCGCTGTCGTGGGTGACCATGACGAAGGTCAGGCCGTGCTCCTTCCACATCGTTTCCAGCACCTCCATGATCTCGTCGCGCATCGACTCGTCGAGGTTGCCGGTCGGTTCGTCGGCGAGCAGCACCTTGGGCTGCTTGACCAGGGCGCGGGCGATCGCCACGCGCTGCTGCTGTCCCCCGGACATCTCGCCGGGCAGGTGTCCCAGCCGTTCGCCCAGGCCGACCGAGTCCAGCGCCTCGGCGGCCCGGCGGCGGCGCTCGGCGGCCCGGACGCCGAGCGGTACGAGCGCGGTCTCGACGTTCTCCTGGGCGGTGAGCGTCGGGATCAGGTTGAAGCTCTGGAAGACGAAGCCGATGGTCTGCGCCCGCACCCGGGTCAGCTTGGCCTCGCCGAGCCGGGCGAGGTCGACGCCGTCGAGTTCAATGCTGCCGCTCGTGGGGCGGTCGAGCCCGCCGAGCATCTGGAGCAGGGTGGACTTGCCGCCGCCGGTGGGGCCCTGGATGACCAGCCGGCCACCGTCCTCGATGGTCAGGTCGACACCGGCGAGCGCGTCGACGGTGGACTTGCCGCGCGTATAGCGCTTGGTGACGTCCCTGAGTGTGTACATGGGTTCAACTCCTGCTGGAATGAATGCGGTTGGTGATCGGCGACGGTCCGGTCACTCGACGCGGCGCAGTGCGTCGGCCGGGCGGAGCCGGGAGGCCCGCCAGCCGCCGAAGGCCCCGGCGATCAGCCCGCCCGCCACGGCCAGCGCGACGGCGGTGAGGATGACGGAGAGCGAGACGGGTGCGGTCAGCGCGATGTCGAGGGTCCGGGACGCGCCGCCGGGCCCGCCCATCCCCCGGCCGCCGCCGAATCCGCCCCCCGCACCGCCGGACGCGCCGAGCTGCGCGGTGAGCGTGGGACTGACCGCCGTCACGATCCAGGCCCCCGCGAGGCCCGCGGCGATACCGATGACGCCGCCCAGCAGCCCGTTGACCAGGGCCTCGCCCACCACCTGACGGGTGACCCGGCCGCTCTTCCAGCCGAGCGCCTTCAGCGTGCCGAACTCCCGCACCCGGCGGCTGACCGCCGAGGAGGTCAGCAGACCGGCCACCAGGAAGGCGGCGGCCAGGACCGCGATCGAGAGCCACTTGCCGACGCCCGTCGCCAGGTCGGACGCGGTGGACAGGGAGCCCGAGACGGTGTCCGCGAGGTCCGCCGAGGTGGTGACGGTCGTGCCCGGGACGTTCTTCCGGATGCCGGACTTGACCGCGTCGATCCGCTGCGAGTCCGTGGCCTTCACATAGATCGTGCTGATCTTGCCCTTCGCGTCGGCGAGGGTCTGCGCCTGCTTCAGCGGTACGTAGAGGTCGGCCGCGGCGTCACCGCTGTCGGCGGTCGCGACGCCGACGATCGTGAACTTCGTGCCGTGGACGGTGACGGTCCCGCCGACCGCGAGCTTCTTCTCCTTGGCGTACGAGGCGTCGACGACGGCCACCTTCGCGTCGGTCTCGGACGCCCTGAACGTACGGCCCTCGGTGATCTTCGAGGAGGTGAGCGGGCCCAGGCCCTGCGCGGTGACGTCGGTGCCGTACACCGAGAAGGAGTTGACGTCGAAGGAGGCCCCGCCGCCCCGGACCTCGCCCTGCGGCATCCCGCCGCCGCCCCCGGGGCCGCCCGGGACGCCCTGGGCCGTGCCCTCCTGCTGCTTGAACTCGCCGCGCCGGAACCGGCCGTCGACCTTCATCACCTCGAGGCCGAGCCCGCCCACGGCGTCGGCGACCCCGCTCTGCCCGCCGACCTCGGCGACGGTGGACGCGGCCAGTGTCTGGAAGCCCCGGACCATGACCCGGTCACTGCTCTGCGTCTCGTCGTCGCCCTTGGCGTCAAACTCGAACCTGGGCCGGTCGGTGCCGCCCGACCCGGGAGCGGCGGCCGCCTTGGTGACCGTCATGTCGGTGCCGAGGCCGTACAGCGACTCCAGGACCTTGTCCTGGGCCCGGCCCATGCCGGTGGAGACGGAGCTGACGACGATGACCAGCGCGATGCCGAGCGCCAGCCCCGAGGCGACGACCAGCGCCGCCTTTCTGCGCCGGCGCAGCTCGCGCCGGAGATAGGTGAAGAACATGGCGCGAGGCTAGGGAGAGCCCGTGATGGTGGGATAAGGCCGCGATGAGAGCCGGGTGAGAAGCCGCGCACACGCCGGAGGCGGCGGTGCCGCGGATCCGGGAAGGGATCCGGGGCGCCGCCGCCTCCGTACGGGATTCGGGCCGCGCCGCAAGGGGCGCGGGACCGGCAGGGTGCGCGGACCGGGCGGGGTGCGCGCGGGGCCGGGAGGGGATCAGGCCTCGGAGCCCGCCGTCCACTGCGCCCAGCTCATGTTCCAGCCGTTGAGGCCGTTGTCGGGGGTGATGGTCTTGTCCGGGGAGTTCTTGACGATGACCACGTCGCCGATGAGGGAGTTGTTGTAGAACCAGGCGGCGGGCTGGTTGGCGTCGCCCGCGCCCTTCACGTCGGCGAGGCCGACACAGCCGTGGCTGGTGTTGGCGCTGCCGAAGATCGAGCGCGAACCCCAGTAGTTGCCGTGGATGAAGGTGCCCGAGGTGGACAGCCGCATGGCGTGCGGCACGTCCTTGATGTCGTACTCGCCGCCGAAGCCGACGGTGTCACCGTTCATCCGGGTCTCCTTGAACTTCTCGGAGATCACCATCTGCCCGTTGTACGTGGGGTTGTCCGGGGAACCGGAGGAGATCGGGATGGTCTTGATCGTCTTGCCGTCCTGGGTGACGGTCATCATCTTCGTCTTGGCGTCGACGGTCGAGACCTGGTTGCGGCCGACCTTGAAGGTGACCGTCTTCTGCTGGACACCGAAGACGCCGTCCGCACCCTCGACACCGTCCAGCGCCAGCTTCAGCGTGACGGTGGAGCCGCCCTGCCAGTAGTTCTCGGGGCGCAGGTCCAGGCGCTGGGCGTTGAACCAGTGACCGACGACCTGCTGGCCGCTGCTGGAGGTCACGGTGATCCCGGACTGGACGGCCTTCTTGTTCGTGATCGCCTTGTTGAAGTTGATCGAGACCGGCATTCCGACGCCGACCGTGGAGCCGTCCTCGGGGGTGAAGTTCCCGATGAAGCTGTTGGCGGGCGAGACGGTGGTGAAGGAGGTGTTCTCGTGCGCCTCGCGGCCCTTGGAGTCCTTCGCCGCGGCGTTGATCTTGTACGTGGTCGAGCGCTCCAGCTGGACGTCCGGCTTCCAGCTCTTGCCGTCGGCGGCGAGCGTGCCCTTGACCTCGCCACCCGCGGAGCTGGTCATGGAGACCTGGGTGAGCGTGCCCTTGGCGACCGTGACCTTGGCGTCGTTGTTGATGCTCGCGTTCGTCGCGCCGTTCTTGGGCGCGATCGTTATCTGGGCCTCGGACGCGTCCTGGGCCGCGGCCTTGTCGACCTCGGCGGCCTGTGACTGATTCGAGCCGTCGGCGCTGCCCCCGTCATCGTTGCAGGCAGTGAGTACCAGAACGCCGCCGAGCACTGCGGACGCGACCATCAGGCCTCTGCGCCGCTTGCTGTCCGTCATCACACGCTTCTCCATCGTTGCCGAATCCCCAAAAACCCCGAGCGGAGCCGCCGCACCGGCGAAACCCGTCAATGGTCCTAGAACCCGTGGGCAGCGTCCTCCGTTCCACATCCACGAAAGATGTGGGGAACAACACTCATCGACGCATCCGCGACCGCGGCGGTTCCCGATGCCGGTCACCCGCGGGCGACCGGCGTACGGAACGGCCCCGGCCCCGGCCCGCGTACGAAG